>MHZB01000018.1 GCA_001828605.1 Planctomycetes bacterium RIFCSPLOWO2_12_FULL_50_35
TTCCCCGCAAGAGGGGCATGTTGCCGTTATCTTCTCCTCTTCTGCTACGGCTATAACCTTCTGGCATTTTGGGCAGGCTACGACCTCGGTGCCGCACTTCTCACAGACATGCGCAACGCCTTTACCCTTGCATTCAGGGCAGACCATCTCTTTTTGCAGGGGCATAACGCCCATACCCTTCTTGAAGACGGTCTTCTCCTTGCAGGTAGGACACACCGCCTCCATGGATTCCTGGGCCAGGACCGTGCTACTGTAATCCATTTGCACAACGCCCAGCGCCAAGATACCCAACAGGCATCCCATAATTACGCCTAGCTTCATCTTTCTCCCTCCTTAAATACTTAAGTGTGATATTGAACCAATACAACAAATAGAAACGGGGTTTTTGGTCAGTTTCACCTCCTTGCGTATATATTTGTATTGGATTTATTCAGGTTACAGCATTTCAAGGAGCGCCTCGTTGGCGCATTATTGACCGTTTCAAATGCAGGTTGGTATCCCTTGAGTCTCAATGAGTTAAATACAACCAGTACGGAACTGAAGGCCATACACCCTGCCGCTATCATGGGGTTCATAAGTCCCATGGCGGCCAGCGGTATGGCGACAATGTTGTAAGAGAAGGCCCAAAATAGGTTTTGTTTTATTATTTTCATTGTCCTGCGGCTTAGTGCCACGGCCTCGGCGGCCTTCTTTATATCCCCTTTTACCAGTGTAATCTGGGACGTCTCTATGGCGATATCCGTACCTGTGCCGATGGCAAAACTGACGTCTGCGGCTGCCAGTACGGGTGCGTCGTTTATACCGTCGCCTACCATCCCGACCCTCTTACCCTTGTCCTTTTCCTGCCGTAGTTCGGCTACCTTATCTGCGGGTCTCATGTAAGCCTTGAATCTCTGAATTCCGACCTTGGCTGCTATCTCCCGGGCCGTGTCTTCGTTATCGCCCGTCAACATAAGCGGCTCTATACCCAGGGCCTTTATCTCCTCAATGGCCTTTCCTGCCTTTTCTTTTGGGATGTCCTGGAGCGCAAAGACGGAGACGATGCGCCCGTTCACTGCCGCAAATACGAGGGACTTCCCCGCCTTTTTCATTCCTGTTACTTTACTGTTAAAGGCAGCCATGTCAATACCCTTGTCTCTTAACATCCTTTCGCCCCCTATAATGACATTGAGGCCGTTCAGACTTGCAGTTATACCCTCGCCGCTGATGGCCTCAAAATCGGTCACCGCCCTGATGGAGGCATTTCTTGCCACAGCGTACTCCACGATGGGCCGTGCAAATGGGTGTTCTGACGGTCTTTCTACCGATGCTATAATGGATAATACTTCATCTTCAGGCATGTCCGAGATGTTATAAAAGTCTGTAATACTTGGTTGGCCTCGAGTTATGGTGCCCGTCTTGTCAAATATTAAGATGTCCAACCTCGAGGCGTCTTCCAGGCTTTGGGCGTTTCGTATGAGTATGCCCATTTCTGCGGCACGGCCCACCCCTACTGTAACGGCGGTGGGCGTGGCAAGCCCAAGGGCACACGGACAGGCTACTAATAAAACGGCTGTGGATGCGCTGAGGGCCAGCGGTAAGGGGTATCCGAGATAGAGCCAAGCTGCGGTTGTTACCCCGGCGATTGCCAGTACAAAAGGCACAAAGATCCCGGCAACCCTGTCAGCCAGCCGTTCGGCGGGCGCCTTCGACGACTGCGCCTCCCGCACAAGCCTGACTATATGGGCGAGTGTGGTATCTTCTCCCAGTTTGTCTACCTCAAAGACGATATTGCCATTATTATTGATCGTACCCGCCTGCACTTGGTCGCCCAGTCCTTTTTCTACGGGGACACTCTCTCCCGTGAGCATCGATTCATTTATCGTGGTCTGGCCTTCTATAACGGTGCCATCGGCAGGTATCCTGTCGCCCGGTCTTATAATTACCCTATCTCTTAGCTGGAGCTCGCTTGCCCGCACTACCACCTCTTTACCGTCTCTTAAACAAGTGGCCGTCGGCGGTGCAAGGGATGCCAGTTTTTCTATGGCCCTGGTGGTCTGTGCCCTGGCCCTTGCCTCGAGATAGCGGCCAAGTAGCACAAGGGTTACGATCATTGAGGCAGTTTCAAAGTACAATTGCTCCCCGCAACCTATAAGCCCTAACGTGCTGTATACGTAGGCGGACCCGCTGCCCATGGCTACAAGTGTATCCATGTTGGCCCTCAGGGACCGCAGCAGGCGAAGGGCCCCGGTGAAGAATTCGGAGCCTGCGCCAAATACGACTACGGTGGTAAGGGTGAGCTGGACGTAGCAGGAGTACGGGAACTCCAGCATAAGCATGGCTATGACGAATACTGGGGCAGTAAGGACTGCTGCCAGAAGAAGCCGCCGCCCCGGCGTAAGCAGGACTGGTTGTTCCTTCTCTACACCGTACCCCAATGCCTTAACCGCTGCTTCCAGGGCATTTCTGGATGCGCTTCCCGTTACGGTAGCCTGCCCTGTAGCGAAGTTTACCTGTGCCTCTTTCACACCGGCTACTTTAAGGAGGGCCTTTTCTATCCTGCCCGCGCAAGATGCGCACCGCATACCTGTTATTGACAGGCTCGTCTTCTGGTTGTTCCTTGCCAGGGATGTCATAATAGTAAAGCCCTACTTTCCGTAGTTTTTCAGGATATCTATAATTTCTTCTATCTTTTCCTGCTTGTCTTCTTCCCTGCCGGAGCGTATGGCCTCCGTTACACAGTGTTCGAGGTGTCTCTTAAGGATGCTCTCCTGCACCCGTGTAATGGCAGAGGAAATGGACTGGAGTTGGGTAATTATGTCCACGCAGTACCTGCGGTCTTCTATCATCTTTTGTATGCCGCGCACCTGGCCCTCAATCCTTCTAAGGCGTATTGTTTCTTCCGTATGCCCCGTTCCTAATTTTGTAATTGTTTCTTTTGCCATGATACGCCCTCAATCCGTTTAAAGATTATGCAGTGTGGGTGACTTAGAAATGGTAAGCCATATCAGTTCCCTAGATGTACAAGCGCAAAAAGCACGTGGCTTAAGAGAACGACGGAGAACAAAATCAGCAGGGCAAGGCTCAAACCGTGTAATAAATAGAGCGCCCCTGTGACACGCCCAAATATCTCTTCTTCCCTTCCTTTAAGTGAGCCGTAGTAAAGGACATTGAGGAAGACGCTGAAGGCAAATAAGATAAAAACAATAACTAACAGCATTTTGCCACCCGCTCGATGTTGGAACCATGGTGTTGCTATGTCTGTATCCCTCCAGCGAAAGTATACCATACCCCCCTACCCTATGCAAGATAATTATTGTGTTGACTTTGAGAATTTATGCGCCCACTTTTCGGCCTCGGATGTATAGGAGGCCGTCTTTCTTCTTGACTTCATCCGGAAATTTTCATAGCATTAATTTTCGGAAAGGTGTTGTTCTTAATTCAAGGCATCAGAATCATAGGGAAATAATATGAACGATAAGGAACTGGCCAGTTTCAAGAAGATATTGCTTTATGCGAGGGAGAAGATGGCCGGTAACGTAAATTCCATGGAGGGGGAAGCGCTGAAAAAGTCCCGGCAGGATGCGGCCGGAGACCTGTCGAACGTGCCTTTCCACATGGCAGACCTGGGGACAGACAACTATGAGCGCGACCTCATGATTCACCTCATCCAGAATGGTGAGGAGGAACTGCGGTCTATTGATGCCGCCCTGGAAAGGCTGGAGAACAATACCTTTGGTATCTGCGAGGTATGCGACAAAAAGATCCCAAAACCCCGTCTTATGGCACTGCCTTTCGCAAGGCTTTGTTTAGACTGTCAAAAGAAGGAAGAACTAGAGGCAGGTGCCGAATAGATCTCTAGGCCCTAGCGGGTTACTCTCCCTGGTTGTACTCTTTGGGGTTGTCCTGGATCAGGCAACCAAGTGGGCCGCCTTCAAATATATCACCGATTCCCACGGTTCGGGGAAAATAGCCAAGCTCACCTTTTTTCTCAATTTGACTCTCAGCAGGAATGAAGGGGGTGTCTTTGGGGTTTTGCAGGGGGGGGGCGTCTTTTTCATAATCCTGTCCGTCTTGGCGGTATTTGCGATTATTTGGATTTACACCAAGTCTGCGGGGGCAGACTTTCTTGCCAGCATTGCCCTTGGGGGCGTACTTGCCGGTGCCCTGGGCAATTTAATAGACAGGATACTCTACGGCTACGTGAGGGATTTTATAGACCTTCATATCGGGGCTAGGCACTGGCCCACGTTTAATCTGGCCGATGTGCTGATATGCATGGGCGTAGGTATTATGGTCTTGAATATCCTGTCTCCAAGGACTCAAAGGTCTCACTCACCTCAGGGTTAGCTAAAAGCTTCCTGTATTCCTTCAGCAGTTCCTGTGTGAGTTGGCCCGGCTTCCCGTTGCCTACTATGCGCCCGTCAATCTTTACCGCCGGTACGATCTGCGCGGCCGTTCCCGTGAGGAAACACTCCTTGGCTATGTATAGGTCGTATCGGGTAAGAAAATCCTCCATCACCTTCATACCTCTACCTTTCGCAATATCAATGACCGTATCTCTGGTTATGCCCTTCAGGATTCCAGAGTTGGGATGTGGCGTATAAAGTTCTTCGCCATTAACCATGAATATGTTCTGACCCGTGCATTCTGCCACAAACCCATCCTTATTCAGCATGATGGCCTCCGTTGCACCGGCATTGATGCTTTCCATCTTTGCCAGGATGTTGTTCATGTAGTTGAGGCACTTTATTCTCGGATTGACGGACTCCGGATGGTTACGGACTGTGGCTACGGTCACGAGTTCAATTCCCTTGGCATACAGTTCCGGCGGATAGAGTTGGATGGTGTCCGTTATGATAATTACCTGCGGGTTACTGCATTTTCTAGGTTCCAGTCCAAGCTTTCCCACGCCCCTTGTAACCACCAGCCTGATGTAAGAGTCTTTCATGTTGTTGGCCCTTAAGGCGGTGAATATCGCCTCCTTGATTTCTTCTGCGGTCATGGGGATTTCCAGGAATATGGCCCTTGCCGATTCAAAGAGTCTCTCGATGTGTTTGGTTAACTTGAACACCCTTCCGTTGTGTGCTCGTAAACCCTCAAAAACACCGTCTCCGTAGAGAAGGCCGTGGTCGAAAACGGATATCTTTGCGTCCTCCTGCGGTAGAATTTCCCCATTTATATATACCTTAAGAGACATTTAACCCTCTCCTTTCTGAGGGACTGTTGTTGACTGACCCACTATCCTTCCGTCCACCATTCTTATTTGTCTTTTCCCCAGTCCAGCAAAGTTTTCATCATGCGTCACTATAATAAAGGTTTGATCGTTCGAGGCGTTCAATCTCAGGATCAGGTCTTGGATCTCCCTTGCGTTTTTTGTGTCCAGGTTGCCTGTGGGCTCGTCGCAGAACAGCACGTCTGGGTCGTTTACCAAGGCCCTTGCGAATGCCACTCTCTGCCGCTCTCCTCCTGATAGCTGGTCCGGTCGGTGAAGCGTTCTCTCCTTTAGACCAACTGTGTCGAGTATCTCTATTGCCTTCTCCCTGCCCGTCTTGCCGTTAAGTTGAGACGATGCCTTTTGCCCAATGAGTCGCGGCATCATCACGTTTTCAAGCGCCGTAAAGTCCGGCAGCAGATGATAGAACTGAAAGACAAAACCGAAATGCAGGTTCCGTCTCTCAGCCTGCTGTCTGGAACTGAGTTTGCTGAGGTTCTCTCCCCTGTAAATCACATCCCCGGAGGTCGGTGTGTCCAGTAATCCAAGGATGTGGAGCAGGGTGCTCTTGCCCGCTCCTGACGGCCCCAGTATTATGAGAACCTCTCCCTTGTATATCTCAAGATTGACTCCGTTAAGGACCCTTAAGGTGCTTTTGCCTATCCTGTAGTCCTTGGTTATATCCTGCGCATGGATAATAACGTCTTTGCGTCCTTCCATCTACTCTACGGTTTCCTCCGCCGGAGGTCTTGAAGCTGGTCGAAGCAAAGGAAAGAGTATCACGTCACGTATAGATGGATTGCCCGTCAGTATCATTACCAGCCTGTCTATACCTATGCCGAGTCCACCCGCCGGGGGCATGCCATATTTGAGCGCCAGTATAAAGTCGTCGTCCAACTTCCCCCAATCCAGCTTCCCGCCGATCTGTTCTATGAATCTTTTTTCCTGTTCCAGCGGCTCGTTCAGTTCCGTATAGGAATTGGCAATTTCTATGGAAGCTATGTAGAGCTCGAAACGCTGGGCGAACCGTTTGTCGTCTTCACATAGTTTCGTCAGTGGACACAGGCTGGCCGGGTAGTCTATAACGAACGTAGGGTTGTTGAGTTTCGGCACAACTTCCTCTTCAAAAATGTCGTTGGCGACGACGTCTCTGGGCATATTCCCGGTTTCAAGCCCAAGGCCTTCCGCCTTCTGTCTCATCGCTGCCTCGTCGTCAAAATCCACTCCAGCGTATTCCTCCAGCAATTCATTGAATCTCGCCCTCCTCCAGGGAGTGGTCATGTCAACGGTCTTTTCTCCAAAGGAGATATTGCTGTCACTGCGTAATTCTGAGGCAAGCTTGGATACCAGCTCTTCGGTCAGCCTCATCATGCTGTTATAGTCGCCGTAGGCCTCGTAGGCCTCCAGCATGGTGAACTCCGGGTTGTGGCGCGTGGAGATCCCCTCGTTGCGAAAGTTGCGGTTTATCTCATATATACGCTCCATGCCGCCTACCAAGAGCCTTTTCAGATACAACTCGGGCGCAATACGCAGATATAGATCCATGTCCAGGGTGTTGTGGTGGGTTATGAACGGTCTGGCCACGGCCCCTCCTGGTATCGGCTGCATCATAGGGGTTTCCACCTCTACATAGCCTCTCGAGTCCAGAAAGTTCCTTATGCCTTTTATTATCTTTATTCTGTCCAGGGAAGTCTTCATAGCCTGCTCGTTGGCTATCAGGTCCAGGTAGCGCTGCCTGTACCTCAGTTCGACGTCCCTTAGCCCATGCCACTTCTCTGGCGGAGGGAGTAAGGCCTTTGATAGCACCGTTAGGTTCTCCACCACGATGGTAATCTCACCCGTTTTCGTCTTAAATACTTTTCCTTCTACACCGATGATGTCGCCGAGGTCGAGTAACTTAAAGGTTTCAAACTGGTCTTCACCTACGTTGTTCAGCTTGATGTATAGCTGTATCTTTCCCGTCCAGTCCCTTATATCTGCAAAGGCAGCCTTACCGTGCGGTCTGAGACTGGATATGCGACCTGCAACCCTGACGTTATCGCTTTCCTCACCCTTTTCGTTGTAACTCTCTACGATAGACCGAAGACTTTTGAGCCCGTTGCAACTCTTTCCGTAAGGGTCTATGCCCTTTTCTCTTAGCTTCTTGAGTTTCTCTAGACGGTCTTGTTCGAACTTCTCCATGGTAGCCTTCGTCTTGCGTACAAAACGGGTGTTCCAATTTTATCAAGAAAATAAATGCTGTCAAGGATTTACATTTAATGCAAGTTTTTTTGAAGTTCGGGCGTTAGGGAGGATATTTTAGCCGTGTTACTATGAAATATCGGCGTCTAAACGGCAGTAAAACTCAATGAAACTATGACAATACCGGGTACCGTTTTGCGTATAAAAGGAATCTGTTTATACACGTAAGTCGGTTTCTCAGATGGGGATAAGTAATACCGTTGTATTTTAAGAAATACCAGGAGCTTCCTTCGAACAGTTTTCCTTTTTAGTGGTTTTCCCCTTATCCGCAGACTCTCCCTTTTCCGCCTTGGCCTTCTGGTGGTACTCTTTGCTACGGTAGTCGGTCTGATAAAACCCACTGCCCTTGAATATTACAGCGCCTCCGGTGCCAATAAGGCGGTTGGCCCTATTGCCGCACTCCGGGCATTTCTTCGTGTTGCCCGCCTTTATAGACTCAAAACGCTCGAACACATGACCGCAATCCTTACATTTATACTCGTAG
>MHZB01000019.1 GCA_001828605.1 Planctomycetes bacterium RIFCSPLOWO2_12_FULL_50_35
TGCAGGAAGCCCAGTTTGTTCCCCGTGTCGTGCAGTTTTCCTTCTACGCGGCAGGCATAGACCGGCCCCTTGTTGACCAGACTCTTTAGGGCGTCCGTAAGCTGTATCTCGCCTAGGGTGCTGGGGATGGTCTGTTCGATGGCTCTAAATATCTCCGGAGGAAGGATATACCTCCCGGAAATAGCCAGGTTCGAGGGGGCCTCCTCCGGTTTTGGCTTCTCGACCATATCAAGTATCCTGTAGACGCCGTCCTCAATCATTTCAGGTCTTATTATTCCATAGCGGCTGACCTCGGATTGCTCAACCTCTTCTACGGCAATTACAGGCCCCTTAAAGCGATAGTGCACGTCTAGAACCTGTTCAAGGGCGGGTGTCTCCGAATCCACTATCATGTCCGGCAGGAGCACCGCAAAGGGTTCGTTCCCAATCACGTCCTTTGCGCAGAGGATGGCGTGGCCAAGCCCCAGGGCCTCACTCTGACGAACGAAGCAAAAGGAGACGAGGTTAGAAATTGCCTTCATCTCCCTCAGGAGCTTGTGGTCACCCTTTTTCTCCAGAAGTCCTTCCAGCTCGTACGCGGTGTCAAAGTGGTCCTCAATTGACCTCTTACCCCTGCCCGTAACCATTATTATCAGCTTTATACCGGAGAGCTTTGCCTCTTCCACCACGTATTGAATCGCTGGTTTGTCAACCAGGGGAAGCATCTCTTTAGGCGAGGCCTTGGTGGCGGGCAGAAACCTGGTGCCCAGGCCAGCCACGGGAAGTACAGCCTTTCTTACCTTCATGGGATTTCTCCTACCTTGTGCACGACAAACCGGACTCTTACTTAAGAAACGATTTTGCTTGATTTTATATAAGTTAATACACTATTCCAATGGAAAAACCAACGCTGAATTTTCTTGACCGGACGATTTTGTGTCAATAGAATCGATATTTAAATAGTTCACGTCAATAAGTCAATATTAAATTATGAAGTTACCAAAAAACCTCGAACCTCTGGAACTCTCTCGCAGGGAATTCGTGGTGCTCTGCGTGCTGTTTTCCATCCTTATGGTCGGAATTGCCATCAAGTTTGTTATGGACAATCATCTGGGCTCAGGGGAGATAAAGGTTTTAAGGCAAAATCCTGAGGAATTGACGTTGCGGCTGGATATAAATACAGTTGAGTGGTATCAACTCCTGCCTCTGCCGCAAATCGGTGAGAAGAGGGCGCGGGCCATCGTAGAGTATCGTGAAAAGCACGGTCCATTTACAGACGTGGATGAGCTGTTAAACGTGAAGGGTATAACACCAAAGGTCCTCGAGGGAGTCAGGGGTTCAATAAGAGTAAGCGGTGAGACAAGTAAGGCTTACGGCAAGGAAGCGGAGAAAGACACGGGTGGATGAATTCAAACTAGTATCTCCCTATAAACCCAAAGGTGACCAGCCCAAGGCTATAGAGAAACTTATAGATGGTTTTGGCAGGGGGGAGAAATGCCAGACCCTTATGGGCGTGACCGGCTCGGGCAAGACGTTTACCATGGCAAACGTCATAAAGGCCCTGGGCAGGCCTACACTGGTCATGTCTCACAATAAGACGCTTGCCGCCCAACTCTACAGCGAGTTTAAGGAATTTTTCCCGCACAATGCGGTAAGGTATTTTGTCAGTTACTACGACTACTACCAGCCCGAGGCCTATATTCCCCAGAGGGACATATACATAGAGAAGGAGGCCACTGTAAATCAGGAACTCGACCGGCTGCGCCTCGCCGCCACCAGCGCCCTTATGACTCGCAGGGACGTTGTGATAGTGGCGAGCGTCTCCTGCATCTACGGACTTGGCTCACCGGAGGAGTATCAGGAGATGTACGTGCCCATTAACAGGGGCGATGAGATAGACCGCAACGCACTGCTGCGGAAACTGGTGAACATACAGTACGAGCGCAATGACCTCGCCTTTGAACGGGGAGTATTCCGCGTCAGGGGAGACGTGGTGGAGATATTCCCTTCTTACGAGGAGTATGCCTACAGGATAGAATTCTTTGGAGACGAAATAGACCGGCTCACGGTGATAGACCCTTTGAGCGGCGAGGTGCTAAGTCAGGAAGATTCTTTTGAGATTTATCCCGCCAAACACTTCGTGATGCCCGAGGGTAAGATAGAAGGTGTGGTGGCGTCCATTGAAAAAGAACTTGTGTGGTGGCTTGACGAGCTCAGGTCAAAGGGCAAACACCTGGAGGCCCAGCGCCTCGAGGCCCGTACCCGCTACGACATGGAGATGATAAAAGAGACGGGCTACTGCCACGGCATAGAGAACTATTCCAGACACGTAAGCGGCCGGGCCCCCGGTGAACCACCCTATACCCTGATTGATTACTTCCCCAAAGACTTTTTCATGATAGTGGACGAGTCTCACGTAACCGTTCCTCAGATAGGGGGTATGTACAACGGAGACCGTTCGAGGAAGGAGACCCTGGTGAATTACGGCTTCCGTCTGCCCTCGGCCCTGGACAACCGCCCCTTGCGCTTCGGTGAATGGGAAGGTAAGGTAAATCAGGTGCTATACGTCTCGGCCACCCCAAGTCCCTACGAGCTGGAGGCATGCGGCGGAGAGGTTGTGGAGCAAATCATCCGGCCCACCGGACTTCTTGACCCCGTTATACACGTAAGACCTGCGGCCACGCAGGTAAAGGACCTGCTTGAGCAGATAAAGAAGCGGGCGGAAAGGGGTGAACGGGTGCTGGCTACTACGTTGACCAAACGCCTTGCGGAGGATCTGAGTGAATACATGCAAGAAGAGGGCCTCAAAGGTATGTATCTTCATTCAGAACTGGACGCCTTTGAAAGGGTGGAGGTCTTGAGAGACCTGCGAATGGGCAGATTCGACGTGGTGGTGGGGGTAAATCTGCTCAGGGAAGGTCTTGACCTGCCCGAGGTATCCCTGGTGGCCATACTCGACGCCGATAAGGAGGGTTTTCTACGCTCCGAGACCTCGCTGATACAGACCGTCGGTCGTACGGCCAGAAACGTAAACGCGGAGGTAATCCTGTACGCAGATACCGTGACCTCATCCATGAAGAGGGCGATAGACGAGACCGCCAGACGCCGCCAGCTCCAGCTCGAATATAACCAAAGGCATCACATCACCCCTCAGACCATCCGAAAGGAGATACGTAAGGGCATCGAGGAAGAGGTGTCGTCAAGGAGGTATGCCCGCCAGGTGGTAGCGGAGACGGAGGAAGCATACGTAACGCTCGACTATATAAACGAATTAAAACAGGAGATGCAGGAGGCCGCCGCAAAGCTCGACTTCGAACGGGCAGCAGAACTGCGGGATAAGCTTGCGGCCTTGTCGTCTAAATAGTCTGTAAAAATGCAGTTTAACCGCAGGGGCAGCTCCCTGTACTTGCCTAAATAATATTGTAGTGGCAGAGTTTACTCTGCATAATGTCAAGCAAGCTCGACCGCTACGGCAAAGGTGCAAACTAACAGAAAGAATCAGGCTTGAAGAAAATAAGGTATATTACCTTGACGCAACTGTATTCAATTTCAGAAAATGTTTGAATTACTTTAAACAAATGCCACTACCATTTGACCTGGAAGAGATAGAACAACTGATAGACATGGCCATAAGGGAGGATGTCGGCGGTGGTGACGTGACCACCGACAGCCTGGTGCCCGAATGGCTGGAGGCGAGGGCTGATTTCGTCGTCAAAGAGGCCGGGGTGGTGGCCGGTCTGGTGGTGGCTGAACAGGTCTATAGGAAACTGAACAAGAAGGTTTCCTTTGAATGTGAGGTAAACGACGGCGCAAAGCTGCTGCCCGGAAGGGTAATCGCCACGGTAAGCGGTCCCGCCAGGAGCATCCTGTTCGGGGAGAGGGTTGCACTCAATTTTCTCCAAAGATTGTCCGGCATAGCGACACTTACCGCGCAGTACGTAGAAAAGATAAAGGACTATAAGGCCAAGATATACGATACCAGAAAGACCACCCCCGGCTGGCGGACGCTGGAGAAATATGCCGTAAAGATGGGCGGCGGGATGAACCACCGCATGGGTCTTTACGACCAGATACTGATTAAAGACAACCACCTTAAGGCGCTTGAGGCGGGACAGGCCCTGTCAAAGGGCGTAAGGCTGGCAAGGGAGAAGGCGCCCCAGTGGATGCTCATAGAGGTAGAGGCCAAGACACTCGAAGAGGTAGAGGAGGCGCTAGCGGCCAGACCGGACATAATCATGCTGGACAATATGTCAATCGGGAACATATGCAGGGCCCTAGAGATTATAAATAGCGCCAGACTTGAAAAAGCGCCGATAATAGAGGTCTCAGGCGGTGTGACACTGGAGAACGTAGAGGAGATAGCAGAGGCCGGTCCCGACTGGATATCCGTAGGCGCCCTTACCCACTCCGCCAAGGCCCTCGACATCGCCCTGGACGTTAGGGGGATGATTTAATCTATGCATCCCCGTTTTTCTCTAATAGAACTCTTTTAGTAGCTTTTCAAACCCTGAACGGTCGAATGGCTGTTTGACGAGCGGGCCTCTTGCAAGCACAGGCTCCTGTTCCTCCATGGTAAGGCGCTCGCAGTGGTAGATTAAACCTATTGGTATCCTGTCACCCCACTCCTGGGCCTTCTGGAAGGCCGCCATCCTGTCCCTTGGGTCGTAACCGGGCTCTTCGTCCTCTATCTTGTAGACACGGTCCTTATACCACTTGAACGTATTCAGCTTGTTAAAGCTGGGACAGGGCTGGAGGATGTCTACAAGGGCGAAGCCGTCGTGCTGGATGGCCTTCTGCAGCAGGCCGACAAGGTGGTTCTTTTCCCCCGTAAAACCCCTGGCAACAAAGCTGGCGTTGAGCGCAACCGCCACTGAGATTGGATTAAACGCAGACTCAAAAACCCCCTCCGGCTGTACCTTTGTTACAAACCCTATTTCACTGGTGGGGGAGGCTTGGCCCTTGGTAAGTCCGTAGACCTGATTATTATGCACCACCAGCGTGATGTTGATGTTTCTCCGTATGGTGTGCATAAAATGGTTTCCACCCTCGCCGTAGCAGTCGCCGTCGCCGGCTATGGCGATAACCGTTAGCTCATGGTTCGCAAGCTTTGCCCCGGTGGCTGGGGGAAGGGTGCGGCCGTGGAGGCTGTTAAACGTGTTGCACTTCATGTAGTGGGGCAATTTTCCGGACTGACCAATCCCTGAGACCAGGAGCACCTCGTGCGGCTCCATATCGAGCCCTACCAACGCCTCCTGCACGGCCCGCAGTATCATAAAGTTCCCGCAGCCCGGGCACCACGCCGTCTCTTGTCCCTGATAGTCCTTTAGTTCTACCACGACTTAGCCACCCTTTTTATAGGGCTGGGACTCTGTCCCCAGCCGGACGTTAAACTAGGTTATATAGCATGGGTGGCAGAGCACCCATGCTATGATGTGATACCGTGTATCATTCTGAGCTAATCTGGTAGACAATGACCCTTATGGTCGTTAATTCAACGAAATAAATTTCGTTGTCTACCGTTTTGCTTCCTCAGGGTGATTCGCCTTAGGAAAATGCGCCTCTGTGAAAATATGATTTTTGTAGCGTCAGGTCTCCGTACCCGACGGCGGTGCGACCGCTGCGAGCGGCGTCCGATACGGAGGCTTCGGCGGTGAGCCCTTCGATGAACTCAGGGGCTGAGCCTGTCGAAGCCTCAGCCGAACCGATCGGACGCACTTTTAGACCCTTCGGTCATTTCCTTAGAATTACAACCCAAAAGGGTTTTTGGGTCTCGGATTGAGACCTCTGCAAAACTCTTGTTTAGTCCCCCCTAAATACCCTACCCTACTCTCCCCCTTGAGGGGGGAGGGTAGGGTGGGGGTGATTAACAACCCTAATAAATATTTTTATCTGTATTAGATAAACTTGCGTAGATTCTTCAGCCACCCTCCCCTTTATCCCCTCCCCTCAAGGGAGGGGAGCTTAAAAGGAGCGTATAGATTTTTCGAAATCCTTAGATTATTTCAGGCCAGCAATTATGTATTCCGGGCTGAAGGGAAGGCCGTCAAATTTCAGGATATTTCCCGTAACCTTCTTGCCCGTCTCCGTCCTTATGATGCGTGCCAGCTGGCCGGTAGCGTTGTTCTCCACCACAAAGCATTTTTCGGCCCTTTCCAGCGCCTTGGTTACAGGTTCTGCCGGGAAGGGCCACAGCTCGCTAATGTGCATCATACCCGTACTGGCCCCGTCTGCGTTCAGCATGTCTACGGCTTCCTTTAGGGCCCCGTATGTGGATCCCCAGCCGATCAGCAGCGTCTTTGCTCCTTCGGTGCTGTACGTCCTGGGCGGCGCAATCTCCGCCCCTAACCCCTCCAGCTTCTTCATGCGCTTTCGCACCATACGCCTTCGTATGTCAAGGTCCTCGGTAAGGTGGCCCTCTTCGTCGTGCTCGTCGCTGTCCGTGACTACAACGATACCCGGCTCTCCGGGCAGCGCCCTTGGGGATATGCCGGAGTCGGTGAAGGCGTGTCTTTTATACCCGTCCATCTTGGCAAGGTCTTTTGTAGCGAGGAGTTCTCCCCTGTCAATGGTTACTCTGCTTATGTCAAGGTTGTCTATGGTCCAGTACGAATCGGCAAGGTGCTGGTCGCTCATGACTATTACCGGTGTCTGGTACTTCTCAGCGAGATTAAATGCCTTGCCCATCAGATAAAATGCCTCTTCGGCGGTGCCCGGTGTAAGTACGGCCCTGGGGAACTCGCCGTGAGCGGCGTGCAGTACGAACTCAAGGTCCGCCTGTTCGGTCCTGGTGGGAAGGCCGGTAGAAGGCCCCGGCCTCTGTCCCTCTACTATTACAATGGGGGTTTCGGTCATGCCTGCCAGTCCAAGACCCTCTACCATTAAGCAGAAGCCGCCGCCCGACGTGGCGGTCAATGACCTCACCCCTGCGTAAGAGGCGCCTATGGCCATATTTATGGCGGCTATCTCGTCCTCCGCCTGTTCCACTATCAGTCCCCATTCCCTGGTCTTTCCGGCCAGGTAGGTCGTTATTCCGGTTGACGGGGTCATTGGGTAGGCGGACATGAACTTGCACCCGGCCGCAAGCGCTCCAAGGGCAAGGGCCTCGTTACCGCTTATAAGCATCCGCCGTCTGTCATTAAGAGGAGTGAGATTTCTATTGAATTGTCTTGAGAAATTGTTTGCGGTGAACTCATATCCTGCCCTTGCGGCCCTGACGTTATCTTCTGCGGCCTCTCCCTTCTGGATGAACATCTCCTTTAGCATATCAGCCAGGGGATTGAAGTCGTAACGCATCAGGCCGAGTGCGGCGCCCGCCGCCACGGAGTTACTGTATATCTTATTGCCGCCCTTCTCGCTGGCAAGCCGGTCGAGGGGTACGTTTATAAGGCACGCATCCTGTTGGGTGAGTTTAATCTTCTCGCCGTCGTATATGATTGCCCCACCTTGTGGGACTTCTTCCCTGTGGAGGTCAATGGTCTCTTTATTAAGGGCTATTAGTACGTCTACCCCTTCAGTCATGGCGGAGACGTATCCATCCCGTATCCTTACCGTAGACGTGTTATGTCCGCCCCTTATGCGGGACTGGTAGTCCTGGATTAAGAATGCCTGGTATCCGCCTTTGGTAAAGACGTGACTGAGGGTGTGGCCGACAGTCTGCATCCCCTGCCCCGCAGCACCGCCTATCTTTATCTTAAAGTCCAGGGACAAGATTCCCACCTTTATGTAGTTTGGAACCCTACAGAAATCGCCCAAGCATCTCTGTCGTCCTTCTCCGCCTAAGGTGGAGAAGAATCTGGTAGACAACGACCTTTATCCGCCTCAGGCGGATTGATTCAACGAAATAAATTTCGTTGTCTGCCGC
>MHZB01000020.1 GCA_001828605.1 Planctomycetes bacterium RIFCSPLOWO2_12_FULL_50_35
ATAAGCCGAAAGCGACGTATGTAAAGAGACCTGCGCAATTTTACTGCCGTCCGCCCTCATTGCCAACCACCCCTTGAAAGCAAATGTTCACTGGCATTATATGCGCTACAAAAGACCTTTGTCAAAGGAAAAGACTCGTGAGAGCCGGGGCATGTTGCAGCATACCCCCACATTAAAGTGGGTATAGGATTTAACTTAACGTAAATAAACTTTACCGTGAAAGTCCGAATGGATAGAATAACCTGGTTATCTCCAATGCCGACTGGAAACGCAACACTGCAAGGAACTTGGCTATAGTATGAAGGTACTGATTATAGGGAGCGGGGGTAGAGAGCATGCACTAGCCTGGAAGATTACTCAGTCCTCCAAGCTGGACAAACTCTACTGTGCACCCGGTAATGCGGGCATGGCCCGGCATGCCGACTGCGTAGACATAGAGCCCGACGACATAGGAACACTGTGCAACTTCGCACGCAAAGAGAGGGTTGACCTTACCGTAGTTGGACCGGAAAAACCCCTGGTAATGGGAATTGTGAATAGATTCCAGTCCAACAATTTCAAAATCTTTGGACCCACAAGGAAGGCGGCTACCTTGGAGGGGAGCAAGGTCTTCTCAAAGACCCTGATGAGAAAATACGGCATCCCCACGGCCGAGTTCAGGAGCTTTAACGAACTCGACCATGCCAAGAGATACATCAGTTCCCTCAGTCGCCTGCCTGTAATTAAGGCCGATGGCCTTGCCGGCGGCAAAGGCGTCATAGTCTGCAAGACCCAGGAAGAGGCCCTAGATGCAGCGGAAAACATACTTGGGAAAAAAATCTTTGGCGAGGCTGGCGCAAAGATAGTGGTCGAGGAGCTCTTGGAGGGGGAGGAGGTCTCAATCCTGGCCTTCACCGACGGCAGCACAATAGTACCCCTGGAGGCTGCCCAGGACCATAAGGCCGTATACGACGGGGACAAGGGCCCAAACACCGGAGGGATGGGCGCTTACACACCTGTGCCAATTGTCACGGATGAGCTTTACAACACGATAGAGAGGGACATACTTGTACCCACCGTCCATGCCATGAATAAAGAGGGCAGACCTTATAAAGGTATACTCTATGTAGGACTTATGCTGACTTCTGCAGGCCCCAAGGTGTTGGAATATAATGTAAGGTTCGGCGACCCTGAGACGCAACCCCTGTTGATGCGCTTCAAAGGCGATATATTGCCGATACTCCTTAACGTAGCAAAGGGAAGACTGGAGACAGTTGATTTTGAGTGGGACCCGCGGTCAGCAGTCTGTGTGGTAATTGCCTCAAGGGGCTACCCCGGTAAATATGAGAAGGGTGAGGTCATAGATGGATTAGATTCTCTGGCGGAATCTGACGACGTGGTGGTTTTTCACGCGGGGACTGCAAGTAGACAGGGCAGGATTGTAACTAACGGTGGGAGGGTGCTGGGAGTAACCGCCCTTGGCGACGATATCCAGGAGGCACAGAAAAGGGCCTACGATGCAATAGGGAAGATAAGCTTTAAGGGGGCGTACTATCGAAAAGACATAGGTTCAAAGGCCGTTGGTTATGCAAGAATCCCTTGAAAAATACAGGGGCTTTAGTTAACATTAGGATACCCGGTTAGCTGTTCGATAACATTTGTCATCCTGAGTGAAGAGTGTAGCGTGCCAGCTTGTCTGGCACGTTAAACATGCGAGATAAACTCGCACGCTACATTATTGAGATTCTTTCCGTCTGAGGCACCCAAGGAACAGCGTCATGCCTAGCATCATTCTTGGGTAAGCCCTCAGAATGGCAGTTGCATAGAATTTTCAGGGCCGCGACGTTTATCCAGGTGGCGGCGTAGCTCAGTGGTAGAGCAGCGGACTCATAAGCCGCTGGTCACTGGTTCGAGTCCAGTCGCCGCTACCAATCCATTTGATAGGTTGACACTTTGCAAAAGTGCCTCATCACCATTGTATCATTCTGAGCGGAGCGAAGAATCGGATCCCCACAAAAGATTTTAAAAATGGATGCAATAAATACAATCCCTTTTCAATCTGAGAAATGATGTATAGGGAAGAAGGACAGCAGTGCAAATGGACTATATGAAAAAGACGTTACTGAACACGGCCTTTGTCATCTCGATAGGATTTGTCCCGCTGCTCTTGTGTATACAGCCTCATCCGGCCTACGGGTACAAACGGGCCGACGTAGAAAGACTACTAAGTGAGAGGGATTGTCCACAATGTAATTTGAGTGGCGCCAACCTGAAGAACGCCAACCTGCAGGGTATCAACCTGAAAGGGGCCAACCTGAAGGGCGCTGACTTGAGCGGTGCAAAACTGGGTGGTCCCCCGTTTGGAGGTTCCAACCTACAGAATGCCAACCTGGAAAATGCCAACTTGCAGAATGCCAATCTGGAGAATGTCAACCTGCAGTTTGCCAATCTAAAAGGTGCCAATCTGAGCCGTGCCAATCTGAACGGCGCCAACTTGTTTGGTACCACACTGGTGCTCGCCAACCTAAACAACGCCAACCTGAGCGGTGTCAACCTTGGGAGCGCCGACCTGAGCAACGCCAACCTGGCGAACACCAACGTCCAGGAGGCCCAGAACCTCTTAGATGCAAACTTTGCCAATGCAAAAGGTCTTACCACGTGGCAGACGGTGGAATTCTATTACAAGGGTGCTCTCAACGTACCCTAACAGGTACGGGTAGGTTCTACCGTGTAATTCCCTAAAAGCTGTAGCGGAGGGGTCTCACCACAACTTCTTTCTCTTCTCAAGCCTGGTTAATAAGTCACGGGCCTCTTTATCTTCAGGGTCAAGCTCCAGGGAGCGTTTTACGTTCTTTATTGCCTCGTCATACCGGCCTTTTTGGGAGTAGGCGCAGGCAAGGTTATAGTACGCCATCGCATTGCCAGGCTCCAGTCTCAGGGCCTTCTCAAACTGTTCTATAGCCAGGTCGTACTGACCATCACTCCCGTACACCCAGCCGAGGGTAAGGTGTGCCTTTGCATAGTCAGGTTTAAGCTCCACAGCCCGTTTGATCTGCTCGATCGCCTGGTCATATTGGCCTTTCTGGCCGTATGCCGTACCAAGGTCAAGATATGCCTTTGCGTAGTCGGGTTTTAGTTCTATGGTCTTTTTGTACTGGTTTATTGCCTCGGCGTATTGCCCTGTGCAATAGTATGCATTACCTAGGTTGCCGTAAGCCTCTGCAAAATCGGGCTTGAGCCTCAGGGCCTCCTTGAACTGCTCTATAGCCAGGTCATACTGATTTTTTCTTAAATAAGCCCTGCCCATGCCAAGATGTGCCTTGGCATCGTCCGGCTTCAACTGTACGGCCTTTTGGAATTCGCTTATTGCAAGGTCAAGCTTGCCATGGTCTAAATAGGCATTGCCTTTGGCAAGATAACTCGAAGCATCACCCCCCTCTCCACCCTGCCCAACCGAATGAAGGAAGATAACAGATACTATACCGCTGCAGAGGATATAGAAGAGGATAGTACAAAAGGCCGGCAAAAGGCAGTTTTGCTTCGTCTTGCTCATTTCTCATCCTTTGGAGGCAGGGAGGACATGCCACCGGAAGTAATTCCATTATAGTCTGCTGTCGTCACGGGTAAATCAATTTGACTAGTGTACGCTGGCACCGTTTTTTTTGAGATATTCCTTTTGTTCCGGCGTAAGACCTCGCACTCCCCGAAAGTTTGCGTCCTGAACCATGGTGCCGTTAAGTATTGCACCACTCATGTCTGCACCAAAGAGGTCGGCATACCTCAGGACGGCATTGGTCAGGTCTGTACCGCTCAGATTAGCGCCGCGCAGGTTGGCACCGATAAGGTCCGTACCGCTCAAATTGGCATTGGCCAGGTTGCTGCCCAGTAGTACGGCCTGCCTCAGATTGGCGCCGGTAAGGTCTACGCCTTGCAGACCGCACTGGATGCATTGTTTGGTATCCAGCAGTGTTTTCTTGTTTTTCTCAATGGATGCCCCAAAGAACGCACCCTCTTCCGTGTCCGGCATTGACTGAGCACATCCAGCCGAAACGATAAAGACCACGGCTAATAATAACTTTTTGAAATAACCCATTCTCAAGCCCCTCTTCTGTTTGGTTTTTACCTATATCAAGACCTCTATAAATGTCGCTTTAACACCTTGTGTCTCCTGAGCGAAGCAAATAATCACCCCCACCCTGCCCTCCCCCCTCGATGGGGAGGGAAAACTTGATTTGAACTCCACCATCAATATTAAGTACAATTATCGTAACAGGGGTAAGACGCAGGAAGGCTGTGCAAAAGTGGTCTTATCAGGGTCTGCACAGTTTTAAAAGGGACATATGCCGGAGAGAGGTCCGTTATTTAGGACTATCCTCGTTGACCTTCTTTTCTGCGTCCTTTACCTCGGCAGCAACAGTCTCATCCATTTCCCTGACACCTTTTACAATTTTATCCTGAAGTATTTCGAGTGTGGGCAGCGTTAGCTCTGCACCTGTCATACCCTGGCTCACCACCATGTCTTGCAGTAATAATTCCATCCTTCGTATTACAGATTCCTTAAAATTCTTTGCAAGTTGTTTGGGGTCTATCTCTTTTATGTCAGAAAGCAGCAGACTGTCACCTTCGTACAGGTCATACTCGACGTGGATTTTATATATCTTCAGCGTTATATTTTTGTCTTGTCGGGTCTGCGCAATAAGACAAGGGGGGCATACGAGGGATGGTGAGCCAACGACCCAACTGCCTGTCGTCAGTGCCCACTTCTGCTTGCCGTCAGGAGTAATGGCATAGAGATTGTTGTCTGCAGAGCCCACATATATGGTGCCATCTTCACCTATAGCAGGAGATGAGTGTACCGCACCTGCCGTTTTGAATGCCCATCTTAGTGTCCCGTTGGGGTTTAAGGCATGGAGTGCATTGTCGTTCGAACCCACTATAATTGTTCCGTTCGTGGATATTACGGGGGAAGACTCTATCAAATTGTCTGTATTGAATTTCCATTTTAGGCGGCCCTTATTGCTTATTGCATAAAGGTGCCCGTCTAATGAAGCCACATGAAGGGTGCCGTCCTCACCTATGGCAGGGGTAGAACTTATCTGCCACTCGGTGTTGAACTTCCATTCCAGTCTGCCTTCACGGTCTACAGAATAAAGGTTACCGTCACAAGAACCAATATAAATAGTGTCATCTGCCCCTATGACAGCGGATGAACGTATCCAGTCGGTCGTGGCAAAATGCCACAACAGTATACCCTCAGGGTGTATGGCATAAAGCTTGTAATCATCAGAGCCGATATAGATGGTCCCGTCTCTGCCAATAATCGGAGAGGAGTAGAGGTTGTCCCCCGTACGAAACGTCCATTTAAGATTACCGCCGGGATCGAGCGCAAACAGGATGCTGCTGCCGCCAACGTATATGTCTCCGTTCCTGCCCACGGCCGGGGAGTTGTTTATGGGTTTTCCAATATCAAAAGCCCATTTCAACTTGCCATCCGGACTAACGGCGTAGAGCTTATGGTCGCTAGCAGGCACATATACAGTCCCATCCATCCCCAGGGCAGGACTGTGCTCTATCTCGCCGCCTACCTTAAGACGCCATATCAAGTTGCCATTAGAGTCAACGGCATAAAGATAGCCGTCCAATGAGCCAAGATAGATTATATCCGTAGTCTCTTCTGTCGGTGTGTTTGATACACCGCTTAGCAGTCCGGGATGTAGGACATTGCCTGTGTGGTGTATGTCGTGCTGAAACATTGGCCAGGGTGCCTCTTCAAGCCTCGCATGGCAGATACCTGTAAACGGGAGGAATAGGGATAATAAATTCAAAAGGATTATTACAAGCCTCATAGTTACCTCCGGTTATCCTAGCGTAACGGTGAGGCTTTTTATAACCCTGGAGTATTCAAAAGGGCATCCGGTAGCCTGCCATCGGGTAGGTGACTCATCGGTCTTATTTTGTACAATACCTCTGTGAGCTTTAAATATTAAAGCCACAGGGACATAGGCAATAAGCCTTCACCACTGGAAGTATAACCCGCTGGTGTGGGAAATCAAGCCAAAACTTTTAGATGCTGCAAGGCTGGGATTGTGTAAGGAAAAGATATGTCATTTATACCCAGCGCCAAGACCCTGGGTCACCTCTTTAAACAAAATGTTTACGGTTCTTGCTCAGGAACAGATCCGCTTACAGCGGAGACCTGCCATTTTTGCGGTGCCTTCGGCGCGACAGACCCGCCTCTGGCGGGCCTTCGAGTCTGGCACGCTTGCCTAGGCCCTTATACCCTGATACAGCTAACCCAATGGCCCTCCGAGACCTCTCTAAGCTCGGGCACCGTCATCTTGCAGTCAGGAATCATTTCAGTGCATCTTGTGTGGAACGGGCATCCCTCAGGCGGGTTGAGCGGCGACGGTATGTCACCGCCGAGGACCACCCTCTTCTTGCTGCCGGGTTTGACCTTGGGGACTGCGGCAAGAAGGGCCCTGGTGTATGGATGCAGCGGTCCCCCGAAGAGACCATCCGTACCGGCCCTCTCCATTATCTTGCCCAGATACATTACTGCCACCGCATCACTAATGTGCCTCACTACATGGAGGTCATGCGCAATGAATAGATACGAGAGGTGGAACTCTTCCTGCAATTCTTCCAGCAGGTTTATTATCTGCGCCTGAATGGAGACGTCGAGGGCGGACACGGGCTCGTCGCACACAATGAAATCGGGTTTGAGGATTATGGCACGGGCGATGGCAATCCTCTGCCTGCCCCCGCCGCTGAACTCGTACGGATAGCGGTTGACGTCCGTGGGGAGAAGTCCGACCCTGCCGAGAATCCACGCGGTCGTCTCCCTCCGCTCACCGCGGCTGCCGACGTGATGTATCCTCATGGCCTCACTGATTATGCTGCCTACCGTCTGTCTGGGGTTGAGTGAACTGAACGGGTCCTGGAAGATTATCTGCATCCTGCGCCTGAGTCTGCGCATCTCCTCCTTTTTCAGATCGAATACGGATTCCCCGTTAAACGAAAAAGTGCCTCCGGTAGGCTCTTCCAGTCTGAGCAGGACCCTGCCGGTAGTGGTCTTTCCGCATCCGCTTTCACCCACCAGTCCAAGCGTCTCTGCCCGGGCCACGTTGAAGGTAACGCCGTCAACGGCCTTCACGTACCTGATGTGTCTTCGAAAGGGATTTTCCGTGTGGACGGGAAAATATTTTTTAAGGTTTTCAACCGTTATCAGGCTGCCATTCTTGGTCTCGTGCGGTGCCGTATCTTGTCTTGACGTTTTATCTCTTATTCTACGCATAGAGCCAGCAGGCGACCTTGTGTCCACCGTTTACGTCCTTCAATCTGGGCTCCGTTTTCCTGCAGCGGTCCATGACCTCGGGGCATCTTGGCCAGAACTTGCAGCCCCTCGGTAGCATAGCCATGTCAGGTACGTAACCCTTTATGCTGTAAAGTTTTTTACCCCTGGAAGACAACTGTGGCAGAGACCTGAAAAGCCCCTGGGTGTAAGGGTGTAATTTCTCCCTGAAGAGCCCGTGCACGTCTGAATGTTCCAGAATCCTTCCAGCGTACATGACAGCCACGGAATCGGCTATCTCCGCCACGACGCCAAGGTCGTGTGTAACAATCAAAATAGCCATCCCTGTCTCTTTCTGCAGCCTCTTGAGGAGCACTAATATTTGGGCCTTGATGGTGACATCGAGCGCCGTAGTCGGCTCATCCGCTATTAATAGAGAAGGATTGCATGCGAGCGCCATGGCGATCATCACCCTCTGTCTCATGCCGCCCGACAGCTCATGGGGGAAGCTGGAGAATTTTTGCACCGGGTCGGGCAGACCAACCCTGGCGAACGTCTCGACGACCTCCTTCCTGGCCTCCTTCCTGCCCATGGGAGTGTGCAGGAGGATGGTTTCCATTACCTGTGAGCCTACGGTCATGAGGGGGTTCAGCGAACTCATAGGCTCCTGGAATATCATCGAGATTTCGCCGCCCCGTATCTGGCGCATCGCCTTTTCCGATAAGGCAAGCAGGTTTTCACCCTTGAAGTGAATCGCCCCGCTGACTATCCACCCCGGCGGTCTTGGGATAAGCCGGAGTGTGGAGAGGCCCATCGCGCTCTTGCCGCACCCGCTCTCGCCGACCACGGCAAGTGTGCCGCCACTATGTATGTCGAGGCTGATGCCGTCCACCGCCCTTATAATCTCAGGACGGACGAAGAAGTATGTCTTCAGGTCTCTGATTCTTAAGAGAGGTTCTGTCGTGTGGTGTTTTTTAATTTCCTTCACTTGAGAATTGTCTTCTTTTCCCTTTTTGGGTACGACCTCTTTTCCCCCTCCCTTGAGGGGAGGGGGCTAGGGGGAGGGTGATGTTCACCCCCACCCTTCCCTCCCCCTTGAGGGGGAGGGACTGATTTTCGCAGGGACAGACCTTCAGGTCTGTCCACACGGACAGGTTTAAAATCGTGCCAGAGGCAGACCCGCCTCTGGCGGGCCTTCAGGTCTGTCCGCACGGATAGTGCAGAAACATCCCCCTTGGAAAAGGGGGATTGAGGGGGGTTTTTCAAAATTTTAAATCCCCCCTTCCCCCCTTTGCAAAAGGGGGCGTCACCTATTTTATGCACTGCGTAATAATGGATATGGCTTGTAACGTGCGTCTTATATGTGGTACCTGCATTCGTTGATGCTGACGAAAATACACCCGTGATTTTATCATAAACGGGGGGTGGTACAAGGGCGAGGTCGTAGTTTGTGTTTTTCGGGGTATTTGGGGGGATCTTTTGTGTAGCGTTGGAGCTTGCTCCAACGTTTGATTTACACCCCAGCGTGCGAGCAAGCTCGCACGCTGCATCTGTTGGAGGGTATGGCAGGTCTTCTTGACCTGCCATATTGCAGGGCGGCAAGCCCTGCAATACCCATCAGAGACAACGAACATAAAGTTCGTTGTCTACCAGAAACATTTGTGGGCTAACGGTAGATAACGAAGTTTTACTTCGTTGAGGTAGGAATGGTATGTCATGACGTATTTGTAGGGGCGACCCGGCGGGTCGCCCCTACAGAGGTATGGTTGTCTACAAGCTGGTGCATCGAGATGCACCCTACGATTAAGCTCGATGAATCGGGCGACTACAATTTTTACTGTAGTTGCCCCATTTATGGGGCATCAAGAGATCGGTAAATCGAGCAGCTACAGGTTAGTTGGCGGTATCACGGGTGCCGCAGGGCTTAAGCCCTGCGGCACCCCAGGGGGATTTCAACCGCTCCTCGTCAGTGCAGTACCCCAAGCCAGTCCCTGAGGAGGAATATCATGCGTCCTATCAACAGACTCATACGGCCCATGACCGTGTAGCCGAATGATGCACCGAAGCTTACCATGAGGAAGTAGATTCCTATCTTAGAGGCGACCCCTATCGGGCCTTTATGCTCTATGGAAAAGAAGAAGTACAAGAGGACGGTAACAACCCCTACCAGGACCAATATTCCGTTTACGCTGACGTATATAGACTCGCCGCCGTAAAAGAGGGGCCGCATCGAGGGTTCAATCTGTTTCAGTATGAACGTGTGTATGTAGTTTGGGATGGTAAGCCCGGAACCAAGTCCCACAACGAACGCAAATGACCAGCGGCTCAGCCAGGACAACCTGGCCGAAATCCTCATCAGCATAAATATGCCTAAAATCATGGGCACGATTACAAGGTATTCCGGTTCGGTGGCCTTTGTAAATATCGGTACGAACAGCGGGTCGTAGATGTCGGGCTTCAGGGCATTGTACCAGGTTATTATTACGGTGTAGCCCAGCGCCACGCCTACGTATAGATTCTCCGCTATCTTGAAGGCAGGGTTGTCCTTATACAGGAAGCTGTACATGGCCAGTGTCAGTCCCACGGCTATCACGATACCGAAGCTGTCCCAGTTTATCTTGAAACTGCCTATGGCAAAGAAGAGGGTGTTTATCACCGTAAAGGCGATTAGTGTCCCTACGAGTATCCAGAAGTCTGTGCTTCGGTTCATCTCCTCGCCCCCGGTCCTCTGCGCACTGTGCGCCATCCACCGCTTGCGAAAAACACGGCATTACTGAAGATAACGAAGACCACGATAAGGGCATGTGTAACGCTCTGCGGCCTCATGCCCTCAACTGCCTGGGCCGGGTACTTGACCAGCACCTCATACTCGGCGGCGCCCTTGAGTCCGGCCATCAATCCGTTTATCTGGTCAGAGTCCAGGAAGGGGTATAGGTCCGGGCCGATGACGGCCGTGCAGCCCGCACCCATATCAAACTTATACTTCTCTTTCCCGAATGCTATCCAGGTCTCAATGCTTGCGCCTGCGGCAAGGTCAATGACGTAGTCCAGGTCCCTCAGCGACTCCACGCCCTGGAGGGCCGGAAGGGTCTTGGTATCGTTTCCGTAGAAATCCGCAGGAAATGCGGTATATAGGTTTTCGCCCATGTTTATAATCAGCGAGGCAACTCCGGGCTTGTAACCCAGGAAGACGAAGTCTTCACCCGACTTTCTGTTGTACTGCCGTGCTATAGACGTCAGCGCCTGTTCCGCCAACCCAGTACCGCCGGGCCACAGCGTCAGACCAATTACCGTGAGGTCTCGACTGTAGCAGTGGTGTAATAGGGCTATGGCCATGGGCTGTAGCTCTTCCTTGGCTGCCGGGTCGTAGTCAAAGGCTATTAAGACGTGTGAGCCGGGCGGCATGTCGTTAATCTTGTCATAGATACCCATTACCGGAGGTGTGGCAGGTACCGGCAGACTAAAACTCATCAGCAGTGAGATAACGACCGCAGCCGCAACGAGGGCAAATATTATGCGCCTGTCTATGTTCACCAGCTTATCCAGCAATCAGTCTCCCCCCCCAAGGTACTGCCTTTCGATGCCGAAGATTATCTTTATAGAGGTGGCGATTGCACCCAGGCTTACCCCAAGCAGTATGCCCCTCTTTGCGGCCAGGTTGGGCACGCCCATTATCCAGTCTGCGGCCGTCGGGAGGTGTTCAGATATAAGCGCCCCAATAGGCACTCTGCCCAGCATGACTATAATCGCCGCTACCAGCAGCAGGGCGGATTCAACCGTCCTGGCCCTAAACGTCCTGTAGGCAGCGGAGGCCATAAAGAAGGCAAGAATGGAGAATATGGTGGCACCGGCAGGGACCTGGACGTAGATGTATATCCAGTCGAACATGGTACCCTCGTTCTTATCCACCCAAAATCCGTCGCCGCCGTTATAAAGCCCGAAGCCCAACGTTACGATGGCGCCGATGAAGACAAAGATGCTGTAGCCCCATCCAGCGACCTTGAACCTGATTCTGCTGTAGTGGAGGTGAAAAAGGCTGTATGCACCGATAAATACGGCAAAGCCCGCAATTATCTTGTCCCACCGCGTCATCAGTTCAAGAAAATCGCGGGAGAGCTGGTGAGGCACAAAGTACTGAAAGGCCGTCATAATGCCCATCACAAAGCATATGGCCAGCGGTACAGTTCTTCTCAGGAAGGGCAAGGTTTATCTCCCTCCACAAAAGGTGTTGTGTTCGACAAATGGCGGTAGGGGCATCCGCCTTAGGCGGACAACGTGCCCCTACTATGTATCTACAGTGAATCAAAAACCCACGAAGAGATGTGTGACAAAATTTATCCCAAAGCTCGACAGTACGGTGCCGAAGAATAATGCTACTATGATAATTGCCTTACCTATATCTTGGGCGCGCAGACTCCCCAGTAGCATGGGCTCCCTTGCAAGGTATGCGCTTGCAGCGTAGAGTTCCTCGCCCATCAGGGTGTAGTCGCAGGTGGTTATAAAAAACGGCAGCTGGGTATATGAGTCTGTTGCGGCCACCTGGATGGCACCAGTGGCGGCGCCGGTCTCGGCCAGCAGCAGGGCCTCGGCATAGAAGAACCCGATGAAGAAGTTGGCGGCCGTCCTCTCCCTGGTCATTATACCGCTGACAGCAACCACGTAAGGAAACTGTTCCGAGGCCACCATGACTACATTATCCTGGTTGTAGGCATCGGGCCGCCCCGCCTCCAGATACGATTCCTTTACCACCTCCTGACTGATGGTAAGCACAATGGGGTCATTGTTGACCACCTTGAGTATGGTGTCATATTCTGCAACCCTGGTGGCAATCCTGCTGAGTATGTTTATGGCTGCCAGGGTGGATATGCTCCCTATCGAAGTCAGGCCGTGGACGAAGAGAACCGGTTTGCCCATCTCTGTGGCCCTTCCCAACGCCTCATCTACTGCGTCAAGGCCGCTTATCTTCCTGAGGAACATCCCGGGATGCCGTCTGGCGTGGGATATAAAGAAGAGCACCAGCGTCGAAAATACTATCATGATTACGAGGTTGTTGAGCTTTGAGAGGTCAAACCAGTTGCCTT
>MHZB01000021.1 GCA_001828605.1 Planctomycetes bacterium RIFCSPLOWO2_12_FULL_50_35
ACCAGAGTCTCCATTGTAATAGTGTCCGGGGCGCGCCTGAAACCAAAGTATATCCCCAAACCATTCTCTACTATTATCATGGCAACAAGGAGCAGAAGGAAAAAGCGCGCACGGTTAACCGTCTTTAATGTCAAGGCCTTCCTCGATCGGGTCAGAAAGACCAGAGACAAAATGGCTACAACGAACAAGGCCCCTTCCATGCCAAAGTCTAAGGCTACCAACGTTCATCCCTCCCACATTCTCTTATTTCTATAGCCGGTACAACTCAGCAGGAATGCAACAAAGAAGGTGTATTTTTACTATTTCTGAGTCTTTATTTAAAGGGAAAAATGGACTCCTTTGAGAGTTTTCTGGCCCTTGGACCTGGAAGTACTTTTGGCCTGCATGGATAAAAGGGGCTTAAATGTCCCCCTGATTTAATCAGGGCGTGGAAGTCACGCCGTAGGCGGGTTTGCCTACGGCACGACCTTTGGCGCGAGGGGAATCTATATGCCAAAGGCAAACGGCAGGACCATCTCCAGAAACTCTGCCAGGACAACGCAGCCAATACACCAGCTGCCAACATTAAGAGTTCCACTTTCTTTTTGTCTTTGGCAGATACTACGTAATATAACGCCAGAATGGTCAGCGTCAGCGTAACAATCTCCAGTGTGACGCCGTCCGCCGTAAATGTAATCTTCTTCAGCCAGCGAACAGCATCCTCTACCACTTCTATACCGATGTCAAGGGCAAGAAAAAATATAGCTTTATTAACATTTTTTAACTTGCCGTTCCTCTTGGCGCTGAGTACAAAGGTGAGGGCCACAGAAGACAGTATTAACCCGACAAAATCCAGCATGAAATGCAACATGTAAATGTCTCCTCTGAATCTACACCATCTGTCTTGTGAATGTTTAGGTCGGCCCGCTAAAGGTTTTGCCCCCCCGGCAGTCTTCACACAGACCGTGTATCTGCATGCGATGGGATTCCGCCTTAAACTTGTATCTTTTGCACACCTCATCCTGCAGACGCTCTATGGCCTCGTCAGTAAACTCGATTATTTTGCTGCAACTGGAGCAGATGAGGTGGTCGTGATGTTCGTTTGCGTGGACGTGTTCGTAGTGAGAATGCTTCTCCCCGAAGATGACCTCTCTGAGGTGCCCGCTCTGTACCAGCAGTGAGAGTGTACGGTAGATGGTGGCCTTGGACACGCGCTGGTGGTCCTGCCGTAGGCTCAGCAACAGGTCCTCGGCCTCAAAATGCTTATGAGTGGCGAACGCCCTTCTGAAGATGGTCTGTCGTTCAGGGGTAAACTTAAGGCCCTTTGAGCCAAGATATTCCCTAAACCTCTGTTCCTCTGCTTGTATATCTTTATCTGACACGACAGTTCTTTACCGAAGACAACAAAAAAACCCGTCCGTTAATCAAAACGGACGGGTTTTTTATATAAAGATCCCGGCAGTGACCTACTCTCCCGGCCGTTAGCCAGTACCATCGGCGCAAGAGGCTTAACTTCCGTGTTCGGAATGGGAACGGGTGTTTCACTCTCGCTATGGCCACCGGAAAAATAGTATATAGACAACGAAATAGTGGAAAAGGCGCACACATCACTAAACTAAAAAGGGCAGCTAAGCCCCTCGACAGATTAGTACCAGTCAGCTAAATGCATTACTGCACTTACACACCTGGCCTATCAACCTCGTAGTCTACAAGGTGTCTTTCTCCCTCTAGGGGATGCGATACCTAATCTTGGAGTGGGCTTCACGCTTATATGCTTTCAGCGTTTATCCCTTCCGAACATAGCTACCCAGCTATGCCGCTAGCGCGACAACTGGTGCACCAGAGGTTCGTCCATCCCGGTCCTCTCGTACTAGGGACAGCGCTCCTCAAGTATCGAACGCCCACAGCAGATAGGGACCGACCTGTCTCACGACGGTCTAAACCCAGCTCACGTACCGCTTTAATCCGTGAACTCCGGAACCCTTGGGACCTTCTCCAGCCCCAGGATGCGATGAGCCGACATCGAGGTGCCAAACCTTCCCGCCGCTATGGACGCTCGGGGAAGATCAGCCTGTTATCCCCGGAGTACCTTTTATCTGATGAGCGATGGCGCTTCCACGCACAACCACCGGATCACTAGGCCCTGCTTTCACACCTGCTCGACATATTTGTCTCGCAGTTAAGCCTCCTTCTGCCCTTACACTCTACGTGCGGTTGCCGAGCGCACTGAGGAGGCCTTCGGACTCCTCCGTTACCTTTTAGGAGGAGACCGCCCCAGTCAAACTGCCCGCCTACCACTGTTCCAAGCCCGGATTCACGGAACTTGGTTAGGGTTCTAACATAATAAGAGTGGTATTTCAACGGCGACTCCATCCGCCCTAGCGAACGGACTTCATAGTCTCCCACCTATCCTACACATACTATGTCAAAACTCAATAATAGGTTACAGTAAAGGTTCACGGGGTCTTTCCGTCTTGCTGCGGGTACGTGGCATCTTCACCACGACTACAGTTTCGCCGAGTCTCTCGTTGAGACAGTACCCAAGTCGTTACGCGTTTCATGCACGTCGGAAGTTAGCCGACAAGGAACTTCGCTACCTTAGGACTCTCATAGTTAGAGCCGCCATTCACCAGAGCTTCGGTTCAGAGCTTCGCCCACCGAAGTGAGCTAACCCTTTCCCTTAACTTTCTGGCATCGAGCACGCGTCAGTCTGTATACGTCGACTTTCGGTCTTTGCACAGACTTGTGTTTTTAGTAAACAGTCGCCCGGGCCTTTTCTCTGCGGCCCGCCCGAAGGCGGGCACTCCTTTTCCCGAAGTTACGGAGTTATTTTGCCTAGTTCCTTAACGAGAGGTCTCTCGAGCGCCTTTGGATATTCACCTTGCCTACCTGTGTCAGTTTTAGTACGGACACCGCTAGAACTCGCAAACGGGGCTTTTCTTGGAAGACAGTACCGGTTACTTACGGGCTCAAGGCCCACGCATTCGCCTCCGATGTCTTGGTGCTCCGGATTTACCTGGAGCGACATCTCGGGCTTGGACAGACCATGTCTAATAGGCCTGCTAACCTTCTTGCCTCCGTCCCCCCATGCTCAAGCGTCCTAGTGGTGGCACGGGATTGTTGACCCGTTGTCCATCGTCTACGCCTTTCGGCCTCAACTTAGGTTCCGGCTAACCCTGGGCGGATTTACCTTCCCCAGGAAACCGTAGGCTTTCGGCGAATGAGATTCTCACTCATATTATCGCTACTCGTACCGACATTCTCACTTCTACATCGTCCAGGAGTCCTCACGGTCTCCCTTCAATCTATCGTAGAACGCTCCTCTACCACCCGCGCAGGGCGCGGGTCCGCAGCTTCGGCAATAGGCTTTAGTCCCGTTCATCTTCGGCGCAAAAGCACTCGGCTAGTAAGCTGTTACGCACTTTTTAAATGATGGCTGCTTCTAAGCCAACATCCTAGCTGTCTTAGTACTCTCACTTCCTTTTTCACTTAGCCTATTTTCGGGGCCTTAGCTGGCGATCTGGGCTGTTTCCCTCTCGACTCAGGAGTTTATCCCCCAAGTCTGACTCCTACGCTAAATCGGATAGTATTCGGAGTTTGATTGGATTTGGTAGCCTGGTGGGCCCCAGAGTCCATTCAGTGCTCTACCCCCATCCGAAAACGCGTAAGGCTAGCCCTAAAGCTATTTCGAGGAGAACAAGCTATCACCAGGTTTGATTGGTCTTTTGCTCCTACCCTCAGCTCATCCCACAACTTTTCAACGTTGACGGGTTCGGACCTCCACAGATTTTTACATCCGCTTCATCCTGGCCAAGGGTAGATCACCTGGTTTCGTGTCTGCTGCGCACTACCAATTCGCGCTTTTAACGCTCGCTTTCGCTACGGCTTCGTGTCTGTTAACACTTAACCAAGCAGTACACAGCAACTCGCCGGTTCATTATGCAAAAGGCACGCGGTCACACATTATGCACCCGAAGGTGCATCATAGTGCTCCCACCGCTTGTAGGTACATGGTTTCAGGTTCTATTTCACTCCCCTAACAGGGGTTCTTTTCATCTTTCGCTCGCGCTACTTGTCCACTATCGGTTGCCAAGGAGTACTTAGCCTTAGGAGGTGGTCCTCCCTAATTCACACAGGATTTCACGGGTCCCGCGTTACTTGGGAAATCGATAGAGAGAGTCAACACTTTCGCCTACAGGGCTATCACCCTCTGCGGCCAGGCTTTCCTGCCTGTTCGGCTAACGTTGGCCTTTGTAACTCTCCGGACGGTTCCTTGTTACCGTCCACACGATTCCCACAACCCCCGACATGCAATGCACAAGGGCTTTTACGCACGTCGGGTTTGGGCTCTTTCCTTTTCGCTCGCCGCTACTGGGGAAGTCGATAATTTCTTTCCTTTCCTGGAGGTACTGAGATGTTTCACTTCCCTCCGTTGCCCTTGATACCCTATGTATTCAGGTATCAATATCTGGGTATTAACCCAGATGGGTTGCCCCATTCGGAGATCTCCGGGTCAAAGCTCGTTTGGCAGCTACCCGAAGCTTATCGCAACCTACTGCGTCCTTCATCGGCTCTTGGCACCAAGACATCCACCATGAACCCTTAGTAGCTTAGCTACCCAAAAGCTTAATGGTGTACTTGCCACCTTTTCCGCTATTCCAATTGTCAAAGAGCAATATATTGTTGGTGGAGATGAGCGGGGTCGAACCGCCAACCTCAGCCTTGCAAAGGCCGCGCTCTCCCAGTTGAGCTACATCCCCGAAAGGGACCTCAAATGGGCCTAAGTGGAGTCGAACCACTGACCTTTCCCTTATCAGGGGAACGCTCTAGCCAACTGAGCTATAGGCCCAACTATGTGCAGCTTGGCCCATAATTGGGTCAATAGCTACCAACAAGATTGAGCAGCATAATGTGCAGGAAGTGCCTTTTTACGTTGTCCTTAGAAAGGAGGTGATCCAGCCGCAGGTTCTCCTACGGCTACCTTGTTACGACTTAGTCCTCCTCACAAGACGTACCTTCAGCGCCTCCCTCCCTTGCGGGTTGGGTCAGCGATTTCTGGTACACCCTGCTTGGGTGGCTTGACGGGCGGTGTGTACAAGGCTCGGGAACATATTCACCGCGGCGTAGCTGATCCGCGATTACTAGCGATTCCGACTTCACGGAGGCGAGTTTCAGCCTCCGATCTGAACTGGGGCCAGCTTTCTGGGTTTCGCTTCACTTTGCAGTTTCGCATCCCTTTGTACCGACCATTGTAGCACGTGTGCAGCCCGGGGCATAAAGGCCATGATGACTTGACGTCATCCCCACCTTCCTCCGTCTTGACGACGGCAGTCTCTCTAGAGTTCCCGGCGTGACCCGCTGGCAACTAGAGATAAGGGTTTCGCTCGTTAGAGGACTTAACCCGACGCCTCACGGCACGAGCTGACGACAGCCATGCAGCACCTGTGATGGTTACGGATTGGATACCGTTGGTCCCCCTTTCGGGTTCCTACTTCCACCATGTCAAGCCCCGGTAAGGTTCTTCGCGTTGCATCGAATTAAGCCACATGCTCCACCGCTTGTGCGAGCCCCCGTCAATTCTTTTGAGTTTTAGTCTTGCGACCGTACTCCCCAGGCGGGGCACTTAATGCGTTAGCTTCGGCAGGGAGGTTTTAGCCCCCTACTTAGTGCCCATCGTTTACGGCTAGGACTACCGGGGTATCTAATCCCGTTTGCTCCCCTAGCTTTCGCACCTCAGCGTCAGGGACAGACCAGAGAGCCGCTTTCGCCACCGGTGTTCCTTCTGATATCTACGCATTTCACCGCTCCACCAGAAGTTCCACTCTCCCCTCCTGTCCTCAAGCCCCACAGTATCGAATGCAGTTCCCTGGGTGAGCCAGGGGATTTCACACCCGACTTATGGGGCCGCCTGCGTGCGCTTTACGCCCAATGATTCCGAACAACGCTTGCCATCTCTGTATTACCGCGGCTGCTGGCACAGAGTTAGCCATGGCTTCCTCTGAAGCTGTAGTCAAGCAGGGCGCTATTCACACCCTGCACTTCCTGGCTTCTGACAGGGGTTTACAACCCGAAGGCCTTCCTCCCCCACGCGGCGTCGCTTCGTCACCCTTGCGAGCATTGCGAAATATCCTCGACTGCAGCCTCCCGTAGGAGTTTGGGCAGTGTCTCAGTCCCAATGTGGCCGACCATCCTCTCAGACCGGCTACCCGTCATCGCCTTGGTAGGCCGTTACCCTACCAACTAGCTGATGGGACACGGACCCCTCTCTGGACGAGAATCCACCGAAGTGGACACATTTGGTCACCAGTCATGCAACCAGTGACGTTATGGGGTATTAGCGGCCCTTTCGGTAAAGCCCTTGCGGGCGCCGTTATCCCCCTCCCAGAGGCAGGTTATCCGTGCATTACTCACCCTTTTGCCGCTCGGCTCTTTTCCCTTACGGGAAAAGTCCTCGCTCGACTTGCATGCCTAATCCACGCCGCCAGCGTTCGTTCTGAGCCAAGATCAAACCCTCCATAGAAAATATCTACTCCGTCCGCCTACGGCGGACAGGGTCCAATCATAGGGGCTCTTCGCTGCAACATTATGCTGTCAAATTTTTAAAGAGCAATATTAACTAGAGACACCCTTCACGTCTCTGTAATAGATTATATTACATTATCCAAGGGTGTCAATAGATAAATCTATGGCACTGTAAGCCTAAGACTCACAAGCTCTTAGGCATTACGACCATACTCCCCAGAAGGTTTCTCTAAAACCTGAGGGGTAAGGAGCACTGTACACTATTTCTAACCTTTGTCAACTCCAAATTAAAACAATATTCTATAATTTTATAACAATTTCTAAGTCCCGTAACCATGCACCTTTGAGAAACAAGAAATGTAGGGGCAAATTCCCGTGCCTGCTCAAATGGCAATTTCCATGGGCAACCATAGAGGTTACCCCCACGAGGTATGCCTCACCATCTTAAGGTGCAAACCCTGGAATGGGTATTGGCTGCCCCACCCTCAACCCCAAAATTCGTAGGGGAAGGTCTTGTGCCTGCCCAACAATTTCGGGCAACCGTCCGCCTGAGGCGGATTGCCCCTACAATAATGTTTGCGCCTGTGCGCAGATTTTCTGTTGAAAATCCATCCCCAGAGACAGATAATCCGTTAGTAAGTAGGAAGCAAAAACATATTATTTTGTTGTTTTTATCTAGTATGGCTGTGAAAGGATTTTATTTAGTGCCACGCAAGCTGGTGCGCCACACCCTTTCGTTAAATATGGTGCGTCAAGATGTACCCTACCAACTAAAGAAGATTAATAAAATTACCGGGCCCACCATCGCATCAACGAAATAAATTTCGTTGTCTACCGTTACTATTCAGGCATGGATTATAAAGAGATAAACTGCGGCAAGACGCACCCTACGGTTCTATTTGCACCGGTCCGTGACGGCGTTGTGTTGCTACTGTCGTATTATCTGGTCCAACTGCTCCTCCTCTATGTCAACATTTAATTGAATCCACAGGGGAAGGTGATCTGACAGCTCGTAGGTAAATTTCTCCTTAGACAATTTCTCTCCCGGATATAATTCGGCAACCCCACCGGTATAGAAATCTAAAACTCCGGCGTTGTCAGTAAAACATTTTGTATATGATGGATAGTGCAGTATCTGGTCATAGCGTTTGTCCTTGGCAAGGTTGGAACCGTGGCTCTTTCCGAGAATGGCACTTGGAACCCTGAGTCCTTTGCTCGTTACGGCCTTGTACAAATCATCGTCCACTCTTGGGATATTGAAATCGCCCATCAGGATAATGTCTTTGTCCGCCTCGTGTTTCTCTTTTTTCTTGCGGTCAATACATTCCGCAAGTAATTCCAGCGGTTTTATCCTGGCCTTCTCGTCAGACCCCCAACGAATATGTGCGGTGATAAGGATGAAATCAAAGCTGCCGGCTCTAAAGGACGCTATGAAGGGACTTCTCCACCACGAGAACTCAGGAAGATATTCGCCCGTTGCCTTATTCTTTTTCCTTGGGGCGTCTAATTCAGACGCAAGCCCCGTGAAGCTGACAGCCCGCTTATCGTACAAATAGGCCATCCTCTCCCGGTTTCCTCCTGCGTCCATGATGTAATCGGAGTAGACAGCCTGCCAATAAGGTCCGAGTATCTTCATAACCTTGGAAAAATCCGAGAGGTTGTCGCGAAGTTCCGTAATAGCAACTAGGTCAAATTGACCCAGTATCTCTGCAATATAATGAATGGATGCTTCTTTTCTTACCTTCTTGCCGAACTCACGTATGTTCCACGTTGCAATATTAATTGACTCATCGAGTGCCGAGGGCGGAATCTCCGCCTTTCTAATCCGGCGTTTCAGCTCTTTCAAACCCCTTGCAATACCAGCCGATACCTTCCCATGATACATATCATACCCTCCATACACGTATAAATTTGCTGCGATGCACAGTGCGAGACCTCTGCAAAAGTATCTCTTTACGGAGTCCAGTCCGCCTAAGGTGGATCGCTGGGATACACACCCCCGTCCCCCCTCTTTTAAGAGGGGAGAAAGGGGTGTGTCTTAAATGCCCATTGACACAGTCAATGGATTCCAAGAATTTGCATTTTCCAGATGTCTCAGTGCCGGAAGCAAAACAAATTAGGAAGCCGACATGAACCAAATAAAAACCGGGGAGTAGTTCACTGGACTGAATATATGACAATTACTGAGTGTTTTTACTACTCAGCCTGTTGGGGCTGCTGCTCGAAGAATTTGCCCATCCTGCGATACTTGCCGTAGCGTTTGTCCAACAGAATATCGAGGGGTGTGTCGGTGACTTCCTTTAGATATCTCTGAAGCGCCTTCTTCAATGTCGCAGCGGCCTCTCTGGGTGAGGTATGGGCCGCACCGGGGGGTTCAGGTATGATGTCGTCTACAATCTCAAGCCTAAGGAGTTCCTTTGCCGTCAACTTCAATGCCTCGGCAGCAAGGGGGGCGTGACTTGCATCCTTCCAGAGGATGGCAGCACAACCCTCGGGAGATATGACGGAACAATAGGCATATTCCATGATCGCAAACCTGTCTCCCACACCTATTCCAAGCGCGCCACCGCTGCCGCCTTCACCTATCACCACGTTTACTATCGGCGTCTTCAGCCCTATCATCTGGTAGATGTTTTCCGCTATGGCGTATGCCTGTCCCCTTTCCTCTGCGCCTATGTCCGGGTTTGCGCCCGGTGTATCAATGAGCGTAACGATGGGGAGCTTCAATCTTTCTGCGAGTTTCATCTTCAAGAGGGCCTTCCTATAGCCCTCGGGGTTGGGCATACCGAAGTTACACAGGATTCGTTCCCTGGTATTTTTGCCTTTTTGTTGACCTATGAGCATCACCCTGTTTTGACCAAGCCTGGCAAAACCCGTGATTATCGCCTTGTCGTCGCCAAAGCGCCTGTCCCCGTGAAGCTCCATAAAATCGTCAAACATCAGATTGATATAGTCGGAGGTCATGGGCCTGAGGGGATGCCTTGCAAGTTTCACGATGTCGTATGGTGACAGGTCGGCAGAAAGAGGCGCATCCTGCTGTGCGTCTGCCGGATCAGCGTTATTTCGCGGATTGTATGCCGCTCTATCGGCGCTGGACACGGCATTTACACCACTTCGGGCCTGCAAATGTTGTGGAATCTCTTTCAATAGTATAACCCTCTATCACGTGCGTATTATTTGAAACAACCGAATGTCAGCTTCTCTCCCCAGATTACTCTGCATATTAAAAACAACTTTATATTTTTGCACATCCCCCTGTCAAGCACAAAGTTACTGGTTGAGACGATTGCTGCCAATGCCCGTTATCAACTACCATTCGAGACATCTACAAAAGTCATTTAGGCAGCTAATAACCCCCTAATCCACCTTGAATGGAAACACTTCATTCAAAATGGATTCATCCTATCCGATTGTAGTGGCAGAGCTTGCTCTGCGCAAGTTTGTCTCTTTTAAGTCGAGCAAGCTCGACCGCCACAACTTGAAAAGGCAATTAAATTGACTTTCTTGGAGATTTCCACTCAATCATAAAACAAAAAGCCAAGGATTTTAGGTCTCAAAATCCTTGGCTGGCAAAGGGTAATAGAATGGCGAGGCCGACGGGACTCGAACCCGCAACCACCAGATCGACAGTCTGGTACTCTAACCAAATTGAGCTACGGCCCCATAATTTGTTTTATTTGCGAACGTAAAACAAAGCGCATCGTCGGGAAGGCTTAAAGATACCAAGTGTCAGCTTTAGTGTCAAGTCCCTGATTAGACCGGCAGTGTCACTGCAAGCAGCTACCCGTCCGATGTCGGGATGAAGGATAAAGATCTGCTTAGTGGAAAACAGACATTCCGAAGAGGAAGAACATGGAGTCAATGCCAAGGTCGTCATGTGTGGCAGGGTTAGAGATGTGCCGCCAGCGGAATTCGCTATTAAAAGAGGTCCTCTCCTTGAAAAAATACTTTACTCCGAAACCCATCTGCGCTATGGCGTTAAGGTTCGTCTTTAACAGTTTCTTGACCCTCTCCTGCTCGGATATCGTTCCCTGTGTCTTCTCAAGGTTTCTGACATAATCCAAACCGCCGGTACTTATGCCGGAGTACATCGGCCCCCCGCCTGCGTGAACAAAGGGCACCCATTTTGTGCCTGTCTCAAAATTGTAGCCTATCATCATTGTAGCGCCCACTTCATAACTGTACTCAGAAGGCTCCTTAAGTCCGCTGACAAACGGTTCCACCTCAAATTCAACGGCACCCTTGGGCTTGTCAAAGGTTTCCAGTATCCAACCATATTTTGGCAGGAGAGTGAAGGTATATACCCGTGGACTTTCCCAGGAAAAACTACCGCCGCCGCTTATCCCAATTTCATGCATACCGCGCTCAAAGCCGTCAATTATACTGAAATCTTCTTCTTCGTCCTGGAATGGCGCAACGAGGGGAACGTTACCGGAGTAGAGCGATTTATTGTGCGTGTCTTCCGCCAGCGCATTGACTGCAAATGAGGAGGAGAAAAAGAGAGATGATACAGAAAAAAGAAGGGCAAGTAAGAAGGGATTAATCATGACAATGCCACCCAAATTCTGTAGTAATCAAATTATATAGGGTACGTCTCCATGCGCCGCCATTTGGTAGATAACAACCTTCACGGGCGTTGATTTCTTCAACAAAGTGTTACCTCGTTGTCTACCGCTTCTCTACCCAAACGGATAATCATAAAGGCCGTCCCTACAAAAAATCTTTTGTAGGGACAGGGCTCGTCCCTGTACTGGCGGACAGCCCGCAGGGCTTAAGCCCTGCGGCACCCTTGCTTTGACACAGCTGCGTTTTTTAAAAACTGTGGCTGCTGGACCACGAAAAGGCCCAGCAGCCACAAGGAGGCCGTAACTAACTGCAAACAAAATACAACCTAGAACTCATAGACCGTTGAGAACGAGAAAGTCGTATTCTCTTTCTCGCCGTATTTACCCCATTGCTGGGAAGTTGCGTTAGGCGTATCAACAATTATGTCGTAACGGAACTCAGGTCTGAGGAGAAGCTTCTCCTTCACCCTCACATTCAGAGTGGCGGTAATCTCCGCAAGCGAACCTGGAATAGCACTACCAGTAGCTCCGTCAAGAGAACCTTCAAAACCAGGTGGACGGAAGATCATAGCCGCCATGTTATCCTCATTCCAGAAGTACTCGCCTCTAACGGCTGCGCCTATCCTCTCGCTGTGCTGGTAGATGATGTACTGCGCCACGCCCCATGTCTGGCCGCTAGATAAAGTGCGACCGCTCGGCTGCAAATATCCACTGGCGTTGTGGCTGTAGTTTCCGTTGGTGACAAGGGTCCACTTCTCCATCGGTGAGAACGCTATGCTGGCGTCGTACCTGGAGGTCCACTTACTCTCTCCATTTGAAGTGCTGGTGCGCGGGTTCTCAGGTCCCCACAGACCGTCGAAGTGGAGGTTCATGTCCTTGAAGATAAGGAAATCAGGCACGGCGTAGTTCAACTGCGTACCGTGGGTATAGCTTTGGTTATTGTTGACGAACGTATCAGAGGTGTTCGTAAGGTAGTAGTCAACAGTAAACCTGTCCGTCACCGGATAATTCAGGCCGAGACCCGTGTTGGTGAAGGGAATACCCCAGCCATAGAGATAGGAACGCGAGAAGTTGGGGTTCCATCCCGACTCCCACACCTCATAGCCTACCCATGTGGCAAACTTACCGAACTTAGCGGTAATACCCTTTCCTATAGGAATATTCCACAGGACATAAGCCTCGGAAAAGGTCGCCTGCCTACCACCGGTCTGTCCGGCTATGGGCGCTACCCCGCCGATAGGCTGATTATGCGCGTCATCATAGACAGGCCCAACGAACGTCAGACGCCTGGCCTGGTCACCCCAGTTCAGGGTTATCTTGAATCCGATGTCGCCGGGGTTCGGCACCTCTTTGTAGAGCCACAGCTCGATGTTGTTTACCGTAAAAGACTGTGTCTGTCTGTCAAACACCTTCGGGCTGATGGCATTGTTATCGCCCGCGGGCGTGTCGACACTTTCATACTGGTAAAAGTTTTCCACAAAGCCGCCAAAGGTTATACCCTTGAACTGGTCGAGGAAACCGCGAACCGCACCGGCCTCTTCGTCGCTAAGGGCCCCTGCCGGAGCCTCTTTCGCAAGCTTTTGTTCCTCTAGCAACGCACGAAACTGACCAACCTCGGTGTCGGTAAGCTGGTCTGCGTTAACCTGCGGGGGCTTAAATAAAAATACGGTACAAGCTAGCATACAGGCAATTAACAAGCTCCCAAAACGCATACTGCCCTCCTTTCGCTGAAACATCAAATCTCTCCCTCTCAACCTTTATTTGGGCATTATATCTCTGCCGTTGTCGTCATTTATTCCTGCCGTCATGGAGTGCTTCGCCTTAGTGATGTTGCAGGGAGTTTACACCAAATACAGCCTGTGTCAATAAAAATATTTAAATTTTTTTTGAGGTTTTTGTTTACGGAAACCTAAAGACCTCTGAGAAAGTGTTATATATTGCCCCAATCTCCCCCCTCTACAGAAAGGGTTAGGGAGAAGGTGTCACCCCAACCTCCTAAGTCCATCCATCTTAAGCAAATACGCCTGTGCTGGCAATCATCCCCACCCTGCCCCTCCCCCCGAGGGAAATCTCTGATGTAGCGTGCGAGTTTACCTCGCACGTTTAATCCGCCTTAGGCGGACAGACAAGCTGGCACGCTACAAAACAGGTTCTTCGCTTCGCTCAGAATGACAACAATGGTATTAGAAGGCTTTTCAGAAGTCTCCTATGGAGATAAAATCGAGCCCTCTACAATACCTTGTATTTTTGCCCATCAGGTCTAAAATATGGGGGTGCAATGTCGTAACCCTTACATTATTATTAGAGCGTGGTAGACAAAAACACAGGGGTTTGCAGAGGTCTTCAGAAAAGTGACAAGAGGCATGGACGAAAAGATCAGCAGGAGACGGTTCGTAAAGGGCGCAGTAGCTGCCGGCGCTTCATTATTGGTAACACCGCCAGGGTTAATATCTCCCCTGGATGCGATAGAAGGCGATACCCCGTCAACCGGCTCTCTCAGAGTCAAAACGAGCAGGGTGGCGTTAATAACAGATCCGGGCTCCGTGTATAACGACTCCTGGAGAATAAACAGGGAAAGGGTGGACGTCATGGTAGAACGTCTGCTCCTCAGCTTAACCGAAAGCGCGTCTATAGAAGAGAGTTGGAACAAGATTATACCCGCACTAGGCCCGTCAAGCCGCATCTCCATAAAGGTCAACTGCATTAACCCAAGACTACCCAGCCACCCTGAGGTAGCGCTTGCCATAGCGGAAAGCCTGGTAAAATCCGGGGTAAGGGATAACAACATAATTATATGGGACAGGAGCGAGGGCAACATAATAGAGGGACTTGTCAGGTGCGGTTACAAGATAAACACTACCGGCAATGGGATAAGGTGTCTGGCCGTCACCTCAAGGGGGGTGGGGTACGATGAGGACAACCGACTGAAGGTGCCTTCCGTAGACAGAGACTTTCCCGTAACAAGGATTGTCTCACAGATGTGCGACCATATAATTAATCTGTCGGTGTTGAAGGACCACGGTATCTCCGGGTTTACCGGAAGTCTCAAGAATTTCTACGGGGCCATACCCCTTTGGGATAAATTTGCGGTACTAGACGTAAAAAGGATGCATAAGAACCGTGCCAACCCACAGATTGCCGAGCTTTACAATAATTCTCTGATCAGAGACAAGGTGAGACTCTCCGTGTGCGATGCCCTGCTGGGCTGTTATGAGGGCGGTCCCAGCGGCAGACCGCAGTGGGCAAACCATCAACTGCTCGGCAGCCTGGACCCGGTTGCGCTTGACAGTTATGGGTTGGATATAGTAGATACAAAACGGCGTGAAACGGGTCTCCACTCCGTGCGTACACATGCCGGGTACATACGCACCGCCGCCGGGCTGGGGCTGGGCACCGATAATCTGGGAGATGTAGAAATCGTCCGCTCTGTCTTGGGTTGAGACAGTAATCTTAGCCGCAAGGACAGGGGCAAGCTCTGTCCCTACATATATATATATAAACAAAGAACCTGTTTTATGCTGGATAGTAATCTTTTTGCCTGAAAGTTCTGAAAGAGTCTCCCAAGAGTATGTTGTCATTCTGAGCGAAGCGAAGAATCTCCAAAATACGAGATTCTTCGGTCGTTTCATTCCCTCAGAATGACAGTAGTGCAAACTTTTTCAGAGGTCTCTGCCCGATAATAACAAGAAATCTTTGATACGATAGTTGACTTTGTCGCTGTCAACGAAGTAAACTTCGTTGTCTACAATAACACATACCTCAGGATGACAATTATGCAGGGTTTATGAATTTTCCGTCTAATCTACTAGTATGAATAAAAGACATAAAAGCGCATTGGGCATAGAGACCCTGGATGAGGCAGGGGAAACGGTCAAGGAGTCCATAGATTACGCAAACACTCTCAGTGGATGCAAGTATGCAGACATACGGCTGGGCCTGGCGGAGTGCAAGTCGGCCAGTTCTGAAAACGGCACCCCTAAGGGTATGGAGGAAGAAGTAAAGATATCCTTCGGCGTAAGGTTGGTGGCCGGTGACATGCCGGCGTGGGGTTATTACGGCCAGCCACTGGGAAAAGCTGACCTGAGGAGACTCAGTAAGACGTTCCGCATGGGCATAAACAAGGCCCATCAACGTGCCCTGGCTAATTCAAGGAATAAGGCGGCGATGAAAGAGCTGGCGCCGTCTCTCTCCCCGGTGCGGCTTGCCCCGATTGAGGTCCGTCAGGACGTCATACCGGCCGTCTACGAAGAAGACCCCCGCGGCGTCCCCTTAAAGGAGGTGCTTGCGCTTGCCGTAAAGATAACGAAGGAGATGCGGGCCGTCTCTCCCTGTGTCAAGTTTGCCATGATTAGCTTGGGAACTGGCATTTCAAGGGAATTATTTCAGAGTACAGAAGGGGCCAAGATAGACCAGTCCACCGCCCTCACCTATGCACACTTATATGTAGTGGCTCAGAAAGGGAACACAATCCCGGAGACCTTTATAGACCATCTTGGTGAGCAGAGGGGATGGGAAATAACCAGAGGAAAGAACGTGTACGGCAAGAGCGCTTTGGACTTCGCACTTGAGCGCACCAGGGATACCGTTGAGCTTACCGGTGCAGATTTCCTGCCCTCAACGGATGAGCCGGTAGTGGTTGTAACGGACCCGAACTTTAACGCCTTGCTGGTACACGAGATTATCGGGCATCCAACAGAGGCCGACAGGGCGCTGAAGATGGAGACCTCCTATGCGGGCAGGTCGTGGCTACTGAGGGGTCTTACGGACAACGAGCTTGGTAAGCGGATTGGTTCGGAACTCCTGACCGCATTCTCTGACCCCGGCATGGAAGGCTACGGATACTATAAATACGACTCCGAAGGCGTGCCTGCCAAGAGGGTGATACTCATTGATAAAGGTATATTTAAAGGTTTTATGAACGGCAGGGAGAGCGCAAACATAATGGGTATGGAGCCTAACGGCTCCATGCGTGCAACCGAGTGTCAGTACATGCCGCTGGTAAGGATGACAAACACCGTGATTGCCGCAGGGGATAGAAACCCGGAGGATATCATTGCAGAGGTGAAGGACGGCTACTACGTGGTCAACAATCGCATACCCTCCATCAGCGAATCCAGGGAGAATTTCAGGATATCCGCCCAAAAAGTCTACAGGATAAAAGACGGCAAGCTGGTAAAGCTGTACAGGGGCGGCGGGATAAGCGCAGATTCCAGAGACTTTTTTATGAACATTGCCGCCGTGGGAAACGACTTTAAGCTCTTCCCGATACCAAACTGCGGCAAGGGGCAACCCATGCAGGTTATGAAGGTGGGCAACGGCGGCCCTACCATCAGGAGTAAGGCCAGGCTGACCGGAGAGTATAAATGATTGGCATAGACGAACTACGGAACTGTGTCGGCAAGGGACTTGAGGCAACAAAAAAGGATGGGGTTGAGCTTGAGGTCTTTGCATCATGGAACGAGCTTGTGACCATGCGGCTCAACTACACCTCCGATATACCTTCAATGGGCGTGCAGGAACCGAAGTCCACCCAGTCCTTTGGTGTGGGTGTGCAAGCGGTCTTCAAGGATAAAGGCAAGGTGACGATTGGCTTCGGGAGCGAATCCAATAACCTCGGCCCACGGGCCGTCAGGGAGGCCCTCAGGAAGGCGCGGCGTTACAGGTTTTTCGACCCGGATTTCCGCTCCTTACCGTCTCCCGCAGGAACACCTACACTGTCGAACTATCATGACCCTGCGGCCATGGAAGCAAAAGACACGGACATAGTGGACCTGGGATGGAAGGCGCTCCGCGGCGCACTGACGGCCTTCAAAGAAAAAGGCATCTCCAAGTCCATCATAGTCGGCGGGGACGTATGCGTATTAAAGGAGAAAGTGGCCATAAAGAGTACCATGGGGATAGACGAATTTGATGAATCCACCATTTTAACGGCCACCATAACCACCATGGTGGAAAACGAAAGCGTTAAGGGCACTGGCTGGAGTACCAGCACCCACCTGCAGGGATTCGACCCTGAGGCGGCAGGGCGGGAGGCGGCGGAGAGTGCAATGCGTACTATAGGTGGAAAGAGGATACCCCCGGGTGTATACGAGGTAATATTTAGCAGACAACCTGTAACGGATTTGATTTCCCACATAATAGCGCCGTCTCTCAGCCTTTCATTTCTAAACGCATCAAATACCCCTTTCCTTGGGAAGCTGGGCAAGAAGGTTTGTTCGTCAAATCTGTCCATATATGACCATGGGGCCCTCCCGGGGCAGATTGCCAGTAAAAGGATTACCTGTGAGGGGCTGCCCACGGGCAGAACTGACCTGGTATCTAACGGACTGCTTGTGGGATTCCTGTCTAATCACTACCTCGGCCAAAAACTCTCAAACCCTGTCGCCACGTTTGAACCAAGGAACGGCTTCAGACTGCATGCCTTGGGGAGGGACCATAACGTACAAGCGTCAATATCACCTACAAACATAGTGGTAGAGGGAAGAGAAGAGGTCCCCAAAGAGAAACTACTCTCAGGCATAAAAGAGGGCGTCTACATAGGTAGAATATGGTACACGTATCCCATAAACGGAATGGCGGCGGGGGACTTTACCAGCACCGTTATAGCAGACTCTTTCCTGATAAGGGATGGGGAGATATCAACACCCCTTAAACCAAATACCGTCAGAATAAACAGCAACATAAACCACATCATAAATAACGTCCATTCCGTTACCAAAGAAAAGAAGGCCACGTTGGTTTGGGCGGCCGAAGAGGCGGTGATTGCCCCGGAGATAAGGGTAGCAGGCGTGAGACTGGACAGCATCGCCACATCTTGAGAGGCGGGGTTTTGACGCAGACCGGGTACTTGAGCCGTAGGGGCGCCCCTACAAAAATAATCGTTATGTAGGAACAGTCCGCCTAAGGCGGATTGCTGGGAGACACACCCCCGTCCCCTCTTTTAAGAGGGGAGAAAGGGGTGTGTCTTAAATGCCCATTGACACAGTCAATGTCGTGCCGTAGGGGCGTATTACGATACGCCCCTACGACTTATTGGAAGACGTTTTTGCCGTCGGAAAGAACGAGTAACTACGTTCTACCTCACTTTCCAGGATGACTTCCTTTCTGTACCTTGAAACAATACTGCCCCTGGTAATAACACCTACAAGTTTCTTCGGGTCTTCATCGCTTACCACAGGCAGACTATTTATGTCCAGCATGCCAAGCTCGGTAAACACGTCCGCAAGGTTGGCGCTCGGCGTTACCGTAAGCGGGGCCCGAAGCGCCACGTCATTGGCGACAATAAGGTCCTGAGGACCCTCGCTGTGGATTACTGTACGAACCTGATGGAAACCTACGATGCCGTAGAAATTGCCGTTTTCATCCAGCACCGGAACCATGTCCATCTTACTCTTGTATAAGGTTTGCAGTACTTTGACAAATGATGTGTCCCTGGTGACGTGGGGAAAGTCCCTCTCCATAACGTCTGCAACACGCACCTTTTCCAGAAGCGAAAGGTCTTGCCCTATCTCTATACGTTCCCCGCGGCGTTTATTCTTAAGCGTGTAAATAGAATACCTTAAGAGCCTCTTGGCCGTCATGGCGCTTAACACGCTGGCAAGCATTACGGGTACGACCTCATGATAGTCGCCCGTCAGCTCAAACACAATAAATATGGCCTGAATGGGGGCATGGGTCGCACCCGCCAGAAACCCCGACATACCCGCAACGCCGTATGCCTCTGCCGACGCTACTTCAAACGGGGCAATATGGTTGAACACCAGCCCAAAGGCACAACCCATCGAGGCACCTGCGAATAGAGACGGCCCATACACGCCTCCCGATCCTCCCGCCGCCAGGGTCACGGACGTCAGGACAATCTTCCCGAGACACAAGGCTATGGCTAAAGGTATACTGAAAGAATTCGGATTATAAAGCAGCTTGTCTATTGTCCCAAAACCGAGCCCAAAAAGCTGTGGAAGGAATAGACCCACTACGCCGACAATAGCCCCGCCGATAATGGCCTTTGTTATGTAATGGGCGTGTATTGACCCAAAGACATCTTCCATGGTGTAAAAGGTCTTGGTAAAACCGGTAGCCAGTACCCCGGCACACACCCCTAATATACAGTACAAGACCAGCTCCCACGAACTTTCCAGTGCAAAGGCGGGGACAAAAAAGGCTGGCTCATCCCCCAGAAAAATCCTAGCCATTGCCGAGCCGGCGACCGAGGATATCAGCACCGGTGTGATATTATTTAACCCCAAATTCCCCAGTATAACCTCTGAGGCAAAGATAGTTCCGGTTATGGGCGCATTGAAGATAGCTGCAAGCCCCGCAGCGGCCCCGCAGGCCACCAGGGTCTTCATGCCGTTTTCCGACAGCTTTAGTGTCTGACCCACAGCGGACCCAAGGACAGAGCCAACTTGTACACTGGGGCCTACCTGCCCCACAGACCCGCCCGAGCCTATGCATATGGCGGAAACAACCGTCTTCACAAGGGCCACACGGGGACGCATTATGCCCGCCTTGCGCGCCATTGCAGACATGACTTCAGGCACACCGTGACCCTTGGCCTCTACGGCATACCTGTTGGCAATAAAAGCGGCCAGGGCAATGCCCACGCCGGGTATCAGCAGCACCAGCAGGGTTGAGGCGGTAAATCCTCCAAGGAAGTCGCTGACGTTGTGCGCACCGTCACGGGGAAAGCTGTCGCCTATATCCAAGAACAAGTAGTCGTTAGACAGGACTATAAGCCACCTAAAACCAACTATGGCTAAACCGGCGATTACACCCGTAAGCACAGCAGCCATCACCATAAAGGTGGGGCCGTACGCCTTCAGCCTCAGAATGGTTTCCGCAAATCTCTTTTCAAATCCCCTCGACCGGTTTTTCAAGATAAAATTCATTTCGCCTACAAAATGAGACCTCTGAAAAAGTACAAAATTGAAGGTGTAAATGTAGCCGCACCTTTTATGGGTGCGTATAACGCAGGCTAAAGCCTGCGGCTACCCTTACATTAGATGATTAGACTACTTTTCCAGAGCTCTCTATTAATTAAAGATATTCAGGGTTCCGCCGGCGATAAACTATTGCCGCCGATGGCATAAGATAACCCCAAAGTATTGAAAATTCAATTTTGTTTAAGAAATACTAACTTTTGCAAGAGGTTAGGGGTGATATTTGCCCCGTATTTTTCAGGCAGCCTCACTCCACAAAACAAACTGGATTTTAGATTGACTTATTCCCCAGCATATAGTAGATTTGGCGGGCGTTTTTGGATATGTTTGATAGGCTAAAAGGAGGATACAGATGCGTGCAAGGGTAGACCCAGACGTATGTACCGGCTGTGAACTGTGCGTAACTACGTGTCCGGAAGTCTTCGAGATGGAAGATGACAAGGCCGTAGCCAAGACCAACCCTGTTCCGAAGACAGCCACTGAAACCTGTAGGCAGGCCGCAGAGGAATGTCCTGTAGAGGCTATAACAATCGAGGAATAACAGGGGAAATATTCCCCAAATCCGTAGGATGGGCAGCATCCTCCACGATGCTGCCTTTTCTCTCTCTAAATCTTCCGCCCCCTAGCCCTCCTTCTCCTGATTACCGCCCTTCCTCCCCTGGTACTCATCCTGGCCCTAAAACCGCACACCCTTTTCTTCTTTAATGCACTCCTTCGTATCCTTACCTTCAAGGTGAATCCTCCAAAAAATATATTTGCAGAACCCTTCAAGCACCGCCGATGTATATTGTAAAATAAGCTTCTTGTCAAGAACAGATCACCATAAGTTAAAGAAAAAAGAGTTGACATGCCCTGGCACAGCTGATAATATTTTTCATCATTAGTTATTGAATACCATAATCTTAGGCTACCTGTTACCGTATTACACGAGCGCCGTAAAACGGAGGGGGAGAGAGAACTTATGCAGACTGTTACAAAAAGAGATATTTGTGAGAAGATAGCGAAGAAAACAAACAACACCCATACCACCGTTAAGGAGACGGTACAGCTGTTTCTTGACGAGGTAATAACTGAGCTTTCCCAGGGACATCGTATCGAGCTGAGGGACTTCGGAGTATTTGAGATACGTCAGCGCGCGGCCAGAAAGGCGCGGAACCCACGGACAGGAGCCGAGGCATTCGTCCCGGCCAAGAACGTCGTGGTCTTCAAGGTAGGTAAATTGATGAGAGAAAAGGTCGGCAGCGCCACAATGACGGCTTAAGCCCCCGGTCTTTTATAAAAAGTCTTTTGACTCATCTAATTATACTGCCTGCTTAAAGCATCAAAAAGTAGTTCACAAGAAGGTCTAATTAACATTGATATAGATGAAGATTGAAGAAGGTGTCGTAAGGTCCGTTGCCAATGGCAGGGCCGTTGTAGAAATAAGTAATATCTCATCAGAAGAATGCGCCAAATGTGGTGTCTGTGTCTCGGCTGGAGACATGGCGAGGCTCTTAAACGTAGAGTCTGTAACGGGACTTAAGGCCGGAGACAAGGTCTCCCTTAAAATAGATTCACCCTCCGTTTACAAAGGAATCTCTCTGCTTTTCCTCCTGCCCACAGTTTCATTCATCATCGGCTGCGTTGTGGCTACAAAAATAGAGTTTATCCTTCCCGATGCAATCAACGCAAGGATGGGGCTTACAGGGCTCCTTTTCTTTCTGACAAGCCTGGGCCTGGCAGCCCTGCATGACAGGAACATAAGGACAAAAAACCTGATCCCACCGGAGATACTGTCAGTGGAAAATGGGCAAAACAATCTGGTGAAAGAGGACTATGCGGAAGGATATTGATGCGTTTGTCGAGGCCAACCGCGAAGAACTCATCCAACTAGCCTGCGATTTAATAGCCGCAGATACGGAAAACCCGCCCGGAAGAGAACGCCTGGCCGCCAATGTAGTAGAAAAGTACTTGGATAGTCTGGACATACGATACGAGTCCTTCGAGAAAGAGCACGAAAGAACAAACATCGTCGCCAGGATTGGGACGGGAAGACCTTCGCTCCTGGTGGCGTGTCACTTGGACGTGGTCCCCGCCGGCGACGGATGGGACCAAGACCCCTTTAAGGCAACCGTAGCCAACGGAAAAGTAATTGGCCGCGGGGCCTCGGACAATAAGGGCCAGATGGCCTCCTGCATGATTTTGGCAAAATATCTTAAAGAAAGAGAAAGCTCCCTAAAAGGAGAGTTCATACTTGTAGGCGCCGCTGACGAAGAGAGGGGCTCCAGGCTGGGACTTGAATATCTTCTTGACGAATGCGGCCTCAGCGCAGACTTTGCCGTAGTCCCCGATATCTCCTACGGCATGAAAAATATAGACGTGGGTGAAAAGGGGGCGCTATTTATAGAGATTACCTCTCACGGCAGGCAGGCCCACGGCTCACGGCCGGAACAGGGCGTCAACGCCATATGGAATATGGTAGAACTGCTCAACGAAATAAGGTCTCTGCCGTTCAAACGTATCTCTCATCCACTATTCTCACCGCCCACACTAAATCTGGGCACCATTCAGGGCGGTGCCGCCAGAAACATCGTGCCGGGGAAGTGCCGGGTGGGCCTGGACATCAGATACCTACCGGGCGAGACGAAGGACGAGATAGCAGAACGCATCCAGGAACTTATTAAAAAAGTGGAGAAGGCAACCCCACAGGCACGCTTCGAGCTTGAAGTGGGTTCCGACCTGCCGCCCTCCCACGTCGCCCACGATAACCCCTTGATCGAGCCTATCCAGAGGCATACAGAAAGCGTGCTTGGTATAAGGCCAGGGCTTATAGGACTGTCCGGCACCACCGTTACGAAACAACTGCTGGACAAGGGCATAACGGCGGTAGGCTTCGGGCCGGGTGACGAAAATCAGGCCCACGTGGCAAATGAGTCCATAGATATACAGCCGTTGGTAGATTTCGTTAAGATAATGGCCTTGGTAAGCTGTGAATTATTGGGGGACACTGCCGGTTCTAAAAAAGACCGTTACCGCCGGTAAAATTATATCCTGGTACGGTATGTTTCTTAGCGTACCGGAACGGGCCTTGATACACCCGCATGGAGACAATCCCCTTTATGGTCAATCCTCCGTATAAACCAACTCGTTGTACAGGTCCTCAATATGGTGCCTGTGTTTCAGCTTCTCCTGGCTGAGAAACTCGAAGAGCCTCCTGACCACAGGGTCAGACACATCACAGGCAACGGCACTATAGGCATAAGCTGCCAGACGCTCCCTCTGCGCCGAAAAGGTAAGTACGTCACCGACCATGGAAGACTCCGTAATGTCCCTAAACTCAACGGGTTCAGGAATCTTCGGGTCTTCGACCTTCAACGGGCAAAAGTTCACTAATCCGGTAGTTTTCAGTTCTTCCAACATCTTCAGATATGCCCGCTCATCACCCACTATCTGCTCCAGCATTGTACGGGAGGCGGGGTCTCTCACCTTATCTATCGCCGTCTCATATACTCTTGCAGACCCCTTCTCTTTTTCGATAACGGCCTCGAGGATGTCTGCCACAGACAGCATGTGTTATACCTCCTGCCGCAAGCGGTGATGTATAGAATATAACCCTTGGTGAAACCGTGTCTTAAGCTAACTGCCAAGTTCAAACAGGCATTTTCCCAGCAAGTGAGTGGCTACTTATAAATAAGTTTACCACATAATCGCTTTAAGGCAAATTTTCTTGGGGATATTTAGCATAACAGACCAAGATGGTAATGCTTAGACAGGACAAAATTGACGGGATACATTTTTGCTATCAGCGCAGGTAAATTTCGTTATCGAATTGCTGCCGCACCCCTTCTCAAAGTATGAACAGGAACTAGCGTAGGTTAAGCACTAATACCTTCGGCTCGGTCATTTCCTCTATAGCGTATCTTATTCCCTCCCGGCCCATCCCAGAATCCTTTACACCACCGTACGGCATATGGTCCGCCCTGAAGGTGGGAACGTCATTAACAATAACTCCACCGACCTCAAGTGACCTGTAAGCCATAAAAATCTTGTTGACGTCATTCGTAAACACACCCGCCTGAAGGCCGTAGCGGGATTGGTTAACCTCTTCGACTGCACGCTCAAACGACGAGAATTTGGCAACCGTAACAAGCGGCCCGAAGGCCTCCTCGCAGTTTATCTTCATGTCGGGACGCGTGTCTACCACCACGGCAGGCTCGATAATGTTATTTCCAAGCAACTTGCCGCCCAGTAAGACCCTTGCTCCCTGGGACACTGACTCCTTTAACCATTCTTCCACCCTCTTTGCGGCGTCGGGGGTAATAAGCGGCCCTATAGACGTATCCTCATCCATTGGATTACCCGCCTTCAAGCCCTTTACATGACCAATAAACAGGTCCAGGAACGGCCGGTACACCTCCTCGTGCACGAACAATCTCTGTAAGGATATGCAGGTCTGCCCGCTGTAGACAAACGCCCCGTATGCCGAGCGCCGGGCTGCAAGTTCCAGGTCGGCGTCCTTGTCAACTATTGCCCCGGCGTTTCCGCCAAGCTCAAGCACCACCTTCTTTTTGCCGGCCATGGCCTTAAGCCGCCATCCAACCTGCGCACTGCCGGTAAAGGTAAGCATCTTGAGCCTGTCGTCCTTTACCATCTTTTCAGCCACGGCAGTGTCACACGGCAGTACGCTCAGCGCCCCCGCAGGCAGTCCCGCCTCCCTAACCACCCCTGCTAACAGCAACGCAGTTAACGGCGTGGCAGAGGTCGGTTTAATGATAATTGCATTCCCGCCTGCGATGGCCGGGGCGAGCTTGTGGCAGACAAGGTTTATGGGAAAGTTAAAGGGCGTTATTCCCAGTATGGGGCCGAGGGGGAAGCGTCCCGTCAATGCGACATACCCCTTTGCCGACTCCAGCAGGTCGAGCGGGAACAGTTCACCGCCCGTGCGCTTGACCTCCTCTGCCGCCAGTCCCATCAGGTGTGCGGCCCGTTCAACCTCTCTTCTGGAGTCCTTGATCGGCTTACCGGCCTCCAGGGTTATAGTCTCGGCAAATTCCTCCCTGCGCCGGACGATGCCGTTCTGGATATTACGGAGAATCTCGGAACGCTTATAGGTAGGAAGCGAACCGATCTCCCCCGCCGCATTAACGGCGGCGTTTACGGCGTCTTCCACATCGCCCTCGGTCGGCCTGAAGGTCGTCCCAACCAGTCTGCCGTCATAGGGGCTTCTCACCTCAAGGGTCTCTTTAGAGTCCCGCCACTCCCCCGCTACCAGAAATTTGTGTCTTGCCATATGTCTATGCCTATATTAAACCCAAGAAGTGTAGGGGCGGGGTTTTACTCCGCCTCTACTACTCTGAAAAAGTGTTTTTACAAGGTTCAAACCCAGTTTCCCCTCCCCCTTGAGGGGGCACATTAAGTAAACGCATAGGCTCTCTCAGAGGTCTTTCATTATATACAAATTTAAAAATGAAACACTTGAAAATGGAGTTGAAAGCACCTATCCTAATCTTAACGAACTTCTCAGTCCGACAGGATATTACTGCGATTCAATCCTGCGGAAATGCACAACATAAACCTCAATAACGGCAAAAGAACTATTAAATGACTTTAACCAGAAAGACCTTCGCACCGATCCTCCCGATAATTGCCGCCATCGCACTCCTGGTATCTCCCATTGGCTGCGTGGAGACCCAAACAGGGCCACAGGTAACCAGAGGCGAGATTCAGCAAGAGACCCAGAGACTCGAGGTAAAGAAACAGCAGTATGATGCAAAAAAACGTCAAGCGCCCTTTGCCGGGAAAAGCGCCGCTGAACAGCAGGCCGTAGTAAATGACGTAGGTTCAAGGCTTCTCAGGCAGGCGGAGAAGCCGATGGAGATTAAGTTTTCCGTCCAGGAAAGCAAGGACGTTAATGCCGGCGCTACTTTTGGAAATATAATGGTCACCACCGGCATGATGAACTTCGTCGGGTCTGAGGACGAACTTGCGGCAGTAGTCGGACACGAAATAGCCCACCTGCAGAAAGACCACGTAACAAAAAGCATCATGTCCAACCTCCCGGTGGCAATCGGTTCTGCAATAGCCGAAAGCCTTTCTCCGGGCAGCGGCAAGGTCGTAGAAATCGGCGGGAATGTATTCGCACAAAAATACAGCCGTGACATGGAGAGGGAGGCGGACTATTTTGGCATCATTTATGCGCATAAGGCGGGCTTTGACGCCTCAGCCGGAATAGAGGTCTGGGAGCGGTTTGCCCTGGAACTTCCTCAGAGCCAGCAGGCCAACATCTTTAACAGCCATCCCCCCTCCACGGAAAGGATGATACGCGCCAGGAAAATTGCGGAAAGTCTGCGGGGAAGTAAGTAGGGGCGTTCAATTGAACGCCCCTACAGTGTCTAAGACCTAATCCAACGTGCGACGCAAGGTCGCACGCTACATCTTGTACGCTAAATGGTAGACAACGAAGTAGGGGCGGGGTTACCCCGCCCCTACAGCTCAGAAGGTGCATTCAGACGCACCCACAATTGCACCTGTAGTAGAATCGTGCATCCGATTTCTGTATCGGACGAATAAAAAAGCGTCTGGTGCGGAGACCAGACGCCATAAAACTTGAGCAGTGTAGCGTGCGAGTTTATCTCGCACGATTAACGTGGGAGCAAGCTCCCACGCCACATCTCGTAAGCCCTTTGAATTGCGTTAGTTCAATGGGAAAGAAGTAGGGGCACGTTGCAACGTGCCCCTACATATCTCTAGGACCTAATTCCACTGAAACAAGGATTGAAATTGTTTCGTAGGGGCGGGGTTACCCCGCCCCTACAGGTATAGGACTAGAATGAGGATTGAAATGCAGGGTAGGGGCAATTCATGAATTGCCCCTACAAAATTATATGCCGCTCAGGCGCTGGTGGCCGCAACTTCTTTTTCGTCCAGCAGTCCGTATTTTTCTATGTTCTCGTCGGCAATCCGTTGAACCTTCTTTATCTCTTCCTCTCCGCCGGATTTCTTGAAGAGATGTCTAAAGCGGCCCTGTATCTTAAGATATTCTGAGACAGGTTTTTTCTTTATCCTCCTGACCTTTGTCACCACGCCGTTTTCCATCTCGAAAATGGGATACAGCCCGGTCTCAACTGCAAGTTTCGCCACCTTAACGGTCATTGCCGGTTCGCTCTTCCATCCGGGAGGGCACGGCACGTGTATCTGGAGATACTTGGGACCCTTTATGCTCAGGGCTTTTTTGACCTTCCTTTCCACATCCTTAGGAAATGCAATCGAGGCCGTTGCAACGTACGGCGCGCCGTGTGCGGCGGCTATGGCAGGCATGTCCTTCTTGCGCAGCGGGTTCCCCCAGGATGCCTTTCCTGACGGGCTGGTGCGGGTATCGCAGTCGAACGGTGTGAGACCGCTCCTCTGCACGCCGGTGTTCATATACGCCTCATTATCGTAGCAGACATACAGTACGTCGTGGCCCCGTTCGAGCATGCCGCTCAGGCACTGAAGCCCTATGTCGGCCGTACCGCCGTCTCCGCCCTGGGCGATTACCTTCGCCTCGCCTTCCCTGCCAAGGGCCTTCAGAGCGGCCTCTATGCCCGATGCGACGGCAGCGGAATTCTCAAACAGGGAATGTATAAACGGCACGCCCCAGGCCGACTGCGGCCAGCGCGTAGTAAATACCTCAAGGCAACCGGTTGCGTCCGTGGTGATTATGTCAGGGCCGGCCGCATCCAGCACCAGCCTGGCACCCATAGCCTCTCCACAGCCGGAGCATGCGGTATGTCCCGCCAGTAACAGGTGCTTATCCATAAATCTATCCTCCTATCAGGGCCTCTTTAAGGTCAACAAACTTGTCTTCTTTGCTGACCACTGCCCTGTCCTTTATAACATTCAATATGGAATCCACGTTTATATCCCTGCCGCCGAGCCCTATTATGTGCCCCTTTACCCGCGGCACGGATTTCCTGCCGCAGAAGGCGGCCTTTATCTCAGTCGTCAATACTCCCCCGTAGCCGGGTGAAAAGGCCCTGTCCATCACCAAGACGTCTCTGGCGCCTTCCAAGGCGGTGCATACCTCTTCCTTCGGAAATGGACGGAACGACCGCACCTTGAGCACCCCGACCTTCTGTCCCTCTTTTCTGAGATTGTCTACGGCCTCTTTTATCGTGCTGATAATTGATCCCATCGCCACCAGTATTATCTCCGCATCCTTCGTCATATACGTGTCTATAAGGGCCCCCTGAAACCTTCCAATCTTTTTCTTAAATTCATTGGCGACGTCTTCTATCACCGGTGCAGAGTCGGTAATGGCCCTCTCCAGTTGATAACGCACCTCCATGTAGGAATCCGGCCCCACCATTGCACCGTACGTAAGGGGGTCCTTCGGCGTCAGATAGTATTTGGGCCTAAAGGGCGGGAGAAATGCATCTGCCTCTTCCTGGGATATCAGTTCTACGGGTTCACAGGCATGTGTGAGTATAAAGCCGTCCATGCACACCATGACGGGCAGTAAGACGTCCGGATTTTCCGCTATCTTGAAGGCCTGGAGGTGGAGGTCGCTGGCCTCCTGTATATCCTCGGCGTAGAGCTGTATCCAACCCGCATCTCTAACGGAAATAGAATCCTGCTGGTCGTTCCATATATTTATCGGAGATGATATAGCCCTGTTGGCACAGGTAAGCACGACCGGAAGTCTCATCCCGGATATGTTGAAGAGCACCTCAGTCATCAGCAGCATCCCCTGGGAAGTGGTAGCGGTGTATGTGCGCGCACCCGTAGCGCTTGCCCCCAGCACCACCGATGCCGCGGCAAATTCGCTCTCTACGTTTACGAACTCGGCCTTAAGCAGACCGTTGGCGACCATAGTCGAGAGTTCTTCAACGATATGTGTCTGCGGCGTTATCGGGTAAGCTGAAATCACGTGCGGCTTGCAGACCCTCACCGTCTCTGCAACGGCCCTTGAGCCTTCGGTAAACGTTCTTGTCACCTCTATTTCTCCTCAATCACCATTTCTATGTCATCCACGGGACACTCCTCGGCACACATACCACACCCCTTGCAGTAATTGGGGTCAAAGTTGAATTTCTTCTCCGATATGCGGAATACGCAGCCTTCCGGGCAAATCGTAGCACACATCTTGCAATCTATACAGGTCTTCTGTAAATAGACCGGCCTGTAGTTTCTCCACGAACCCGTATGGTTCTGCAGGCTGGTACCGGCCGTGAGAATCCCGCCCTGGATAATCTTCATTACATTCTCTCCTTTATGAAATCAAACCCCTTCTGGGCAGCCGCAAGATTCTTTTTTGCAAGCTCGCTCGGGAACCTGTGTTCAATCGCTTTGCGGATTCCTTCGATGCTGATCTGGCCGCTGGCTGCGGCGAATACGCCCAGGATGGTGGTGTTCACTATCGGCATGCCCAGGGTCTCAATGGCCAGGTCCGTGGCAGGAACGGTCTTCACCTGGGAATTCACGTTTAACCCCAGCTCGCCGGGTGTCTTCTTCGTGTTAACTATCACAAGGCCGCCCGGCTTCAGTCCATCCAGCACGGGTACGGTGTCCAGCAGGGTTGCGTCTTGAACGATGATGTAGTCGGGGTTATATATCGGTGTTCTGACCCGGATGGGTTTGTCGTTTATCCTAACGTACGTAACCACAGGCGACCCGGTCCTCTCCGAGCCGAACGCGGGCATAGCCTGCGAATATTTGCCGTCGCTAAATGCCGCAAAACCGATTAGTTCGCCGGAGGTTACAATACCTTGACCACCACGGCCATGAATCCGTATCTCTATCATCTCCCCTCCCCTATGCCGTCCGCACGACAAAACAACGCGTCTAAGGTAATTTGGATTGTATACACATCTTGCGTTGTGCGGACGCTCAATAATTTAAATTATCCGATTTTTGCATCTTTATCAATACATTTTCACACCCTGTATCGGAAGCAGCTACAAGTACGGCTTCGGATACGATGGAAGTTTCCAAGGGCATCCTCACTCCGTTACCGCCGTAATTGGCCCTAACCCATCTTCAGTCAACACCTTGTTGAGAAGGTCCAACTGGTAGAGATTGGATAAGTCGGGCTTCTGCCTCAGGAACCCCAATTCGTAGGCGTAGTCTGCAAATGTATTTATGCTCTCAACCAGCGGCTCATAGGTAAACTCTACCCTTCCGAAGGCCTCGTTTAGGATCTCTTTGGGCAACCCCTTGGTGGTTATGCGTTTGAGTTCTGCGTTTATTATCTCTTTTGCCTCCTCCGGGTGGGCGTTTATCCATTCGGTCACCTCTACATGCGCGCGCAGCCATTTCTCCACCAACTCCGGGTACTCTAAGAGGAAACCGGTCGTCACGATGATACTGGCGGTCGCAAACTTCTTATTCTGCCACAAATCCCTTTCGTCCAAAAATACCCTGCCGCCAGTCTCACGAACAAGCCTTGCACCCCAGGGCTCAGGAACCCACGCACCGTCTATCTGTTTTTCTCGAAACAGGTTCATAATATCCGGATTATGTATAGGAATAACTCCAACGTTCCCCCCGCTTCCTTTGGGCTTTAGTCCGTTGTTCCTGAGGTATATTCTGAGGGATATGTCCTGGGTATTTCCCAGCTGAGGCGAAGCCAGCGTCTTACCCTCCAGGTCTTTCGGGGAGTCTACCTTTACATCCTGTCTCACCACAAACACCGCACCCCCGCTTGCGGCCCCAGCCACCATCCTGACAATTTCTCCACCAGACCTTATAAAACCGTTAATCATCGGGCCCGGGCCTATGTAACCGATGTCAATGCCGCCGGCAAATACGGCCTCCATAAGTGCCGGACCGGCGTTAAACAGCTTTGTATCTATCTTAACGTCCGCCCCCAACCGCGCCTGAAAGCTGCCGCGGGCCAGCCCAACGAGGGGTTGGGCATGGGTCAAGTTGGGGAAAAACCCAACCCTTATGCTCTTTTCCTCCTTGGCCAGTAGGGCGCAGGGACTCGAAAAGAGGATAACAACTATGAGAACAATCGGTCTTAATGGATTCGTAAGCCGCATATTATCATTAATCTGTTATAGTATCCCACCACTTATGCCCTAATGCTCTTCCACCAATAACCCCCATCGGCCCTTGACCGCCTTCTCCACCAGACCGAAGATTAGATGGTCAACAATCATTCCGATAGCCACAATAATAACCATCACTGCAAAGATGAGGCTCATATCGTTAAGGTCTCTTCCCAATTGCAGGAGATAACCGAGACCGAGGTTCACGAAGAGCATCTCTCCGGCCATTAAAGACCTCCATGCGAAGCTCCACCCCAACTTCATCCCCGTAATTATAGAAGGGAGAGAGGCAGGCAAGATTACCTCCCAGTAAAGACGCCATCCCTTAATTCCCAGTATCCCGGCGTTCTTTATAAAGAGAGGGGGTATATGTTTCACCCCTGCCTCCGTAGAGATGGCTATGGAGAGAAACGAACCCATGAAGACCACGAAGATTATGGCCGCCTGGTTGAGTCCAAACCAGAGAATAGCCGCCGGCAGCCAGGTGATACTTGGAAGGGTCTGCAGGCCGAGGACCGCCGAACCTACCGACTGCTCCAGGTATCTCACCCTTCCAAGGGCAAGACCCAGGAGTACGCCGAGAACTATCGCTATGGAATATCCTATAATAAGCCTCTCCATGCTTATTCCGATGCCAAAAAGCAGGCTCTTATCCTCAAACCCGTAGTAAAGGGTTTGAGCCACAGACACGGGAGATGGGAGGATGTAGGGCGGCCAGACATGAAACAGAGCGATTAGCTCCCAAATCCCTACCACACCCACGTAAAACCCAAACTTCACAAGGTAATCTTTCCAATGGATTGGCTTCCTTGGATGAACTACCACTTGCTCTTTTTTGGGTAATGTAATCTTCTGCACCGTCAAACTCTCACTTTCCATGCGGACTTACGGGGGCAGGTAACTTGCGGCCATCGGTGGCAGCCCCTACGCACTTAACGTCACACTCCTTGCACGATCCCTCATCCAGCTCTTCTTTCATTACCTTCTCTATCTCACCTCTAAGTATCCCCATAATTTCTGTAGCAAGGGCGGCCACCTCCACGCTGCTGTCGTCGCGCGGTCTGGGCAGGTCTATGTGATACTCCTGTTTTATGCGGCCGGGCCTGCTGGATAAGACAATCACCCTGTCTGCAAGGCAAACGGCCTCCCTCAGGTTATGTGTCACAAACAGGATGGTCTTACCTGTCTTTTCCCATATACTCTGCAGTTCGTAGTGGAGTATCCACCTGGTTTGGGCATCTAGGGCTGTAAAGGGCTCGTCCATAAGTAAAACTTCCGGTTCCATGGCAAGGGACCTGGCCAGAGCCACCCTCTGTTTCATGCCACCCGAGAGTTCGTGAGGATGGGCGTTTGCGAACTTGCTGAGGTGAACCAACTTAAGAAAATCCAGGGCCTTCTGCCTTCTTGCCCCCTTGGAAAGGCCCCTACTCTTAAGGCCAATCTCAATATTATTGCGCACATTTAACCACGGGAAGAGCACAGATTCCTGAAACATAACTATTCTGTCCATTCCAGGGCCTTTAACCCTCTTGCCATTGCACAAGACTTCACCGCAGCCAGACCTGTCTAACCCTGCAACGATATTCAGAAGGGTAGTCTTACCGCACCCCGAAGGTCCTACTATGCAGACAAACTCCCCTTCCCTTATCTTAACGTTTATGTCCTGAAGGGCCAGGGTGGTATCACCGTTTACAGACCTGAAGGCCTTGCTTATCCCCCTCAAGTGCAGTTTTGGAGGCTTGGCAGGTCGGTCACCCTTCACCGCTTTTTTAACCCCATCCCTTAACTCGGCAATAACACCTTTATTTATCATTAATTACCTCTCAGAGGCCTTTGGCCTCAAGGGCTCGTCTCGTCATAAACCTATTAAGTCTATAATATTGATAGACTTTGCTGACAAAATTTCATGGACCTTCTAAGAAACCCCCGCCCCCCTGACCTGAGATTTACGCAGTAAGACCACACGTTTTGACAGGTCTGCCAGGGTAGTCTCGTCCAGGACCCTGGCAATGGCGTTCCTAACGTCTTGCATGACACTCCTTACGGCACAGCCGATTTCCTCCGGACAGCTCTCATATTCGACGCGACTTACACAACTCATAGGGGCCAGTGTCCCATCCAAGACCCTTATTACCTCACCAAGTGTAATCTGCTCGGGCGGTCTTGCCAGGCTGTAGCCACCGTTCAGACCTAGCTTACTGTGAAGTATCCCTGCCTTCCTGAGAGAAAGGAGAATACTCTCAAGGAATTTAGTGGGCAGTTTTTCCTCGGCAGATATTTCCTTAATTTGCACAGAACCTCTTTCATGTCTTAGAGATAGGTAAAGGAGCGCCCTGAGGGCGTAGTCTGTTTTCTTAGAGAGTTTCATTTAAAGTCACTCTTACCACAAATTCTACAGAACTTGTAGACATTCTACGGATTTCCACACCCTTGTCAAGAGAATTTTTTGTGGGAACCGGAAGACCTCCGAAAAACCTTGTGAAGTTGT
>MHZB01000022.1 GCA_001828605.1 Planctomycetes bacterium RIFCSPLOWO2_12_FULL_50_35
CTCCAGGTGCTTACTGACGTATGGGAGCGGCACAAAGTATCCCGCCTGGGCCGTATAGCCGTAGCCCTTATTGCTGCCCTGCCGGAAGAGCGACTCGCCGCTGTGTGCGGTTACGTCTCTCCAGTAAAAGTCGCCCAGTAACGAAAACCCGCGCCACTTGAGCTTGAGGTCAGTTGTAAACAGACGCAGGGTAATGGCCCTGTTAAAGGTCCTGATCGCATTACTGACAAACATCTTTGAGCCGTTGTTCCAGGCATATGCGGCGCCCAGTGCCAGCTTCGGAGTCTCCTCATACTCAAGGTCAGGTTCCGAGTAGGAATCAAAATCCCCAAGGGGGTTTACTGCAACCCTGGCCGCATACAGGAACTCATTATTGGAGTTTGTCGTCTGGTTTTCACCGGCGCCCGACATCACTGCAAGATAGTATTCAAATAGACCCTCCTTGACCTTTGAGTGCAGCATGACGCCTATGTCCCTGCTTAGGTTAAACGCATCGTCGGCCACAGACCTGTCCATAAATTGCAGCTCAGCGCTAGACGTCAACTCCTGACGGTTAAAGGGCACTTTATATTGCCCGCCACGGAGCTGAAGCCAGTCTTCTATCTTGTAATTTGTATAGACATCCAGCAGTTTTCCCGTACCGGTATTAGCCGCAAGGTCCCACTCTACCTTGTAGGTCAGGTCTTTGGTGAAGGCATTGCCTGCAAACTTGACGCGTTGGCGGCGGATTCGGAATGAGCTGGTGTCCTCCCCGCGGTCGTTATTCGCGAAGGTATAGCGGACCTGGGTCCTGTTATATATGTACAACTTAAACTTATCGTCCAACGTCTCAAGATAAAAGCCCTTACCTACCTTGTAGCCGGCCTTTATCTTGGCCGGAGAGGCATCGGCTACAGTTTTCTTGCCCTCCTCAGTGCTAAGATAGTCCTTCACCGCAGCTTGAAGCCTTTCTTCCGGGACTTCGTACTCCGGAACCCCCTCACTACGAGACCCATACTCAGCAGTCTCGTAACGGGAGACGTCCCCGCTCAACTTGTCTGCCTTCAGCGACTCGAGCTCCGCCCTCTGGGACTCAATTTCTTTGTCCTGCGACTCGACGGTCCTTTCCAAGGCTTGGAGGCGGTCTATCAGTTGCTGCAGCTGCGGGTCCTGGGTTGCGAGTGTCGTACCGCTAAGTACAAGTATAACAAGTGGTACCATCAGAAATGACTTTTTCATTCCTCTATCTCCATTTATAGGGTGTGAGTGATCCCTCTCCAGAGATGATTCTCAGATGCGGGAAGCTACGTCAAATTAACATCCTCCTACCGCAATATTTTTGCAGATTTGGAGATGCGACAGACGGAAATTCAGGGTTTCACAGATGTCTTATATCTAGAGACCTCTGGAAAAGTACCAAAATTGAAGTGTAAATGTAGCCGCACCCTTTATGGGTGCATATAACGCAGGCTAAAGCCTGCGGCTACCCTTAAATTGATGATTAGACTATTTTTCAGAGGTCTCCTAGTATAAAACGAAGGCAAATATGAAAGTGACCTATGCCTCGCCATGCAGTCTGGGAAATGTAATGGTAAAGGTGCTGCCCAGGCCGGGTTTGCTGTCGGCTAAGATAGTCCCTCCGTGGGCCAGGGCGATGTGTTTTACTATGGCAAGTCCCAGACCCGTACCCCCCATCTCTCTTGAGCGGGCCTTATCCACACGGTAAAAACGCTCAAAGACGCGGGCAAGGTCTGCCTCGGGTATGCCTATCCCGGTGTCGGAGACGGCAAGCCCTATTTGACCATCTTCTTCGGATGCCGAGATGGTTATCTTCCCATGCGGCGGGGTATACTTTATGGCGTTGTCCAAGAGATTTGCCAGGGCCTGGTCTAGGAGTGCCTTATCCGCGTATATGTAAGTCAGACCTTTCGGTATATCCACCGTGATGGTGTGTTCCTTCTCGCGGATGCGGTCATCAAACGTGCCTATAAGCTTGTTTATAAACGGCAGGAGCCTAATCTTTTTCAATTCCAGCGGAATCTGCCCTGATTCTATCTTCGAGAGGCTGAGGAGATCACTTATCAGATTATTCAACCGGTTGGCGTGTCTTTCAATAATGGAGAGAAATCTTCTGGCTGTATCGGGTTCTTCAAGCGCGCCGTCCTTTAATGTCTCTACGAAACCCTTTATGGAGGCCAGCGGAGTCTTTAGCTCGTGAGAAACGTTTGCAACGAACTCGACCCGTATCTTCTCCAGCCTCTTTAGTTCTGTGATGTCGCGGGCCGTTATGGCAACCCCGAGACTTCCCTTGGAACCCTTTATGGGCGTTATGTGAAGGCGGAATACCGTCTCGCCCGGCAGAAGGTCCGGGGTCTCCAGGGTATGGGCGTCGCCACTTTTCAAGGTCTCTTTTACCAGTGTATCCAATTGATCATTATTAAAGACCTCGCGGACATGCTTATTCAGGGCTCTTTCGCGGTTTATACCAAACATATTGCATGCCGCACTGTTGACCAGGAACGTCTTGCCGTCCGTATCCAATGCCAGCACCCCTTCCGCCATGCTAGAGAGGACGGCCGCAAGCTTGTCCCTTTCATGGGCCATGTCTAATATCTTTTTTTCCGGCCTTTCACTCATGCTGCTAATCCTTGAACTTATAGCCGAGTCCCCGTACCGTCACTATGTAGGTGGCGTATCTCCCCAGCTTCTTGCGAAGGGAGGCCACGTGCACGTCAATAGTTCTGTCCACTACCATAGAATCCTCTCCGAGTACGCCGCTCATCAGTTGGTCCCTGGTAAATACCCTTCCCGGCCGGGAGGCCAGGTAGCGGAGAAGATTGAATTCTGTCATGGTCAGCACCACGTTCTTTCCGTCCAAGAAAACTTCGTGCCGGGAGGCATCAATAACGAGGCCGTCTATCTTTATATGTTTCTTGGGACCTGCCTCCCTTTCGGACCTTCTCAGTACTGCCCTTACCCTCGAAATAAGAACCCTGGGGCTGAAGGGCTTTGTAATATAATCATCTACGCCCAATTCCAGACCCGCTACGACGTCGGCCTCGGAATTTTTTACCGACAAGATTATGATGGGTATGTCGGCCGTCTTGGAGTCTTGCTTGAGTCTCCGACAGACCTCAAGACCGTCCAGCCTGGGCAACATCAGGTCAAGCAGCACAAGTGCGGGGTGTTTGCTCCCGGCCTTATGGAGTCCTTCCTCGCCGTCGTAGGCGTACGCCACCCTGAAACCCTCTTTTTCAAGGTTGTACTGTATCAGTTCCACCAGGTCCTTTTCGTCTTCTATAATGAGGATGTCTTTTTTAGGCATACCCGGAATATTACCAAAACTGCGCCCAAGCCGTTATACTGTCATAATGGCTACTCACAGCGTTCTTTTCTCAGCCGCTTAATTAATCTGGAATAATCCTTCTTAAGTGGCGGTTCAGTATTCACGATGCCGTTAAGGAGTTCAATGACCTTGCGGTGAAGGGTGTCTCCGGGTCTAATCAGTGAGTAATAAGACCACTGGCCTTCCCTTCTGTCCTTAACAAGACCCGCGTGTTTGAGATATATCAGGTGGCGTGAGGTCTTTGACTGGGTGGTGTCCAATACGGCCATCAGGTCGCAAACGCACAGCTCCCCTCTCGATAACAGATGAAGAATCCTCAGGCGGGTTGGGTCTGACAGGGCCTTAAAGAGTGCTGCTGCTTTACTCATGCCGGGGACTGTTTCTAATAACCGTTTATACGGATACTTGACGGAATATACACACGGGCAAAGAGATTGTCAATACATTTCTGCGTGCGGGCCCAATGGATTTGTGTTGACAGCAATGATGATTCATAATATATTCGGATAGACGGATATGCGGTGATACAAATGCAATTTCGGAGAATACCGGCGTGCGGAGAACTAACAGATGACTCCCGAGGGCGTGCACTTTACCTTCTTTCAGAAATTCCTGCCTGTCTGGGTGTTTCTGTGTATGGGGGCCGGCATCCTTGTAGGCAGGTTCCTGCCTTCTGTGCCGGTATACCTGGACAGACTTTCCATATTTAACGTCTCCATTCCGATAGGTATATGCCTGTTCATGATGATGTATCCCATTATGGTGAAGATAGATTTCGCAAGTGTCATACAAGCAGGCAAAAACCCCAAACCCATCATACTGACCCTCCTTATAAATTGGGTCGTAAAACCCTTCACCATGTACGGTTTCTCCGTCCTGTTCCTGGGTTATTTATTCAAAAACTTCTTTCCCGGGACGGAGGCATTAAGTAACGGCAGCACAGTGGAAATCTACCGCTCGTACATCTCCGGGACCATTTTACTGGGAATAGCGCCGTGTACGGCAATGGTGCTGGTGTGGAGCTCTCTGGCGCGGGGCAATGATGCCCTTACACTAGTAATGGTCGCAGCAAACTCACTGACCATGCTGATGCTTTACGCACCGCTGGGCGGATTTCTCCTCAAGATAAACAAAATGCCCATCCCCTGGGAAATGATTCTCTTCTCTGTCGGATTTTATATAGCACTACCTCTAGGACTCGGGTATATCACACGCAGGGAAATAGTAAAAAGGCGGGGAGAACACTGGTTTAGAGAAAAGTTCACAACAAAGTTAGATTTTGTAGCCGTAGGCGCTTTACTGGCCACTCTGATTTTACTATTCTCCCTCAAGGGCAATTATATCGTAGAACTGCCGAAGCATGTGGGACTTATTGCCGTGCCCCTCTTTATCCAAACCTTTACCATATTCGGTATCACCTACTCCATAGCCAGGCTGTTACGGCTTCCTTATGAGGATGCGGCGCCGTCGGCGCTGATAGGGGCGAGCAATCACTTCGAGATAGCCATTGCATCCGCAGTGGTACTCTACGGGCTTGACTCAGGGGCGGCTCTGGCCACAGTGGTGGGGGTATTGACAGAGGTCCCCATTATGCTTTCTCTGGTGTGGATATGCCTGCTGACAAGAAATTGGTTCCCCAAAAAAGTCGGGACCAGGCTGCAACGTGCAAAGCGGCGGGCCAAAACGGGACATCCAAGTTGTGTATAAATTGAAACACCTGAAAGACCTTGTCCCCGTCTCATACGACCAGCATAATATGAAAAGCATCGGGAAGATCCATGAACATCCTAATCATATCCGACATTCACGCAAATTATGCCGCACTCACCGCTGTAATAGAGGATGTCGGCAATAAATTTGACTACGTCTGGTGCTTGGGTGATACAGTAAACTACGGCCCGCAACCCCAAAAATGCCTGGAGGTTGTCAGGGCCATTTCCGACAGGATAATCAGGGGTAACCATGACAACGCCGTGGGCCTCGGAGTTGACTGCGGATGCTCCATAAAATATCGGCCGCTTGCCGATGCCTGCAAAGAGTTCACAAAGACCGTGCTGGGAGAAGGAGACAAGAAATTTCTGGCCGCGCTCCCCATGGTTGATAAATTTGAGATTGACGGGCAGAAATTCCTCCTTTCACACGGCTCCCCTGGCGGAGACATGTACAAATACATTGAGCCATCCGTATCAGACAACACTCTATTCAAAGAGCTGGAGGATATTGACGCAGACTTTGTATTTCTTGGCCATACGCATCGGCCCATGATAAAGAAGTTGAGGGGGATAACAATAATAAATCCCGGCAGTGTAGGTCAGCCGCGGGACGGCAGTCCCCTTGCCTCTTACGCCCTGTGGGAGGATGGGCACGTGGAGATAAAGAGGGTGGAATACGACATAGACAAGACGCTTACTGCCCTCAAAAATACCTCGCTTAAGCACGACATCGTAGACACGTTATCAAAAATATTGCTCACGGGCGGACTCTAATCCACGTATGGATTCGTATATTATCTCAAGAAGCCGTGTCAACTCGTCTGCGGTTATTGACAGAGGGGGCATGATTACAATTACATCGCCCAGGGGCCTCAAGAAAACCCCTCTACTTCTAGCCTCCAGCACCACCTCTTGCCCCACTCTATTGCCTGGATGAAATTCCTCTTTTGCCTTCTTGTCCCTTACAAGTTCTATCCCGGCAATGAGGCCAATGTGGCGGATGTCCCCGACATGTTTTAGTTCATGAAACCTGTTTAGAGATTCATTGAAGAGTCTTATCTTTGGCTGAAGTTTTTCCAAAACACCTTCATTCTCGAATAAATCCAGGCTGGCAAGGGCGGCGGCGCACCCCAGCGGATGTCCCGTGTACGTGTGGCCGTGGTAGAACGTCTTCCCACGGTCTCCCAGGAATGCGCTGTATATTTTGTCCGTGGTAAGGGTGGCGGCCAGGGGCATATAGCCCCCGTTAATGCCCTTGGACAGGCACATAATGTCCGGCACCACGTCTTCATGTTCACAGGCAAACATCCTGCCCGTCCTGCCGAAGCCGGTCATCACCTCGTCGGCAATGAGTAAGACGTCATACTTGCTGCACAACTCCCTGACACCTTTCAAGAAACCAGGCGGATGCACTATCATCCCGCCCGCCCCCTGTACCAGAGGTTCCATGATTAGTGCGGCAGTCTCTCTGCAATTTTTCTTCAATATCTCTTCCAGCTTTTCCAGGCACGCAAGCTTGCACGTTTCCTTGTCCTTGTGAAGGGGACATCTATAACAGTGGGGTGAGGGGGCAAGTGCAGTATTAAATAATAGCGGTTTATGAAGCTCGTGGAATGATTTTATTCCCCCTACACCCACTGCGCCCAGTGTGTCGCCGTGATAACCGTGCTCCAGCGCAATAAATCTCTGTTTTTCAGGTAAGCCCATCTGCAACCAGTACTGGAACGACATCTTCAGGGCAACCTCAACGGCGGTAGAACCGTTGTCTGAATAAAATACCTTGTTCAGTCCCTTGGGTGTTATCTCCACCAGCCTCTTTGCCAGTCTTATCGCAGGCACGTTGGACAGACCCAGCATGGTAGAGTGCGCAACCTTGTCCAGTTGTGCCTTTACGGCCTGGTCTATGTGTCTATTGCGGTGGCCGTGGATATTGCACCACATCGAGGAGACGCCGTCTATATACTCGCTGCCGTAGATGTCCCGCAGGATTACACCCTCGGCCTCTTCTATTATGATAGGCTTCTCTGCCTGGAAATCCTTCATCTGGGTAAACGGATGCCAGAGATGTGCCTTATCCCATTCTTCCAGTAGGTGGGAGTCTTTTGTCTTAGTCTTTTTCATACAGGTTCTATGCAGGGTGCCACAGGGCTTAAGCCCTGTGGCACCCATTTCCCTGAGCAAACACGGTGCTACGCTATTATAGGTCCAATCCAATATTAGGCACGCCTTTTATGTGTCGAGCAAGCTCGACCACTACAATAATAATGTTTGTGCAGCGTACAAGCTTGCCCGCACGTTGGTATTCTACCCGACCGACGGAACTAGCTCTATTGATTGAACGTGGCAGCAAGCTGCCATGCTACATAAGAATTGCTTTCCCACTATCTTCCGCAACATCTTATGCGTTGAAACACTTCTACATCCAGCGAAAAACGTGGAGAGCTGTATGCGCCTGTATCTAGCTCCTAACAAACTTCACAGTTACCTTGTCCCCTCTGGAGCAGTTTAGTGACTTACTTGCGTTCCCGCAATTTACGGCTACTTCAAGATGTCCTGGGCTGCCAATGAGCGCCACCGGCTCACCAGAGTGGCCGTCCTGATAGGAGGTAATAAGCTTTCCGATTTTCTTATCCCCGATAGTAATTGACGAGATGTTGGCTCCGGCTCCTTTAATCAGATTATCGTCAATATTGGTAATCAGGTTCCCAAAACGGTCCACGTATATTATCTCTCCGGTCAGAGTGCCGCCCGTGGATACCTTGGGCCTGGGCAGGTCTATCTTCTTGAGTTCTTCCAGATTGTCTCCTAGCCTGGCAGGTTTTAGCCCCAGTGATAGGTGTGCAGCCACGGGCGCAAAGATGTCCCTGCCGTGAAATGTGCTACTGACGTTGGGCAGAAAAAACTTGGTATTAGAGACCTCCACCAGTGAAAGTATCTCTTCCTGGGCCGTAACAGGCCCAAGAATACCGTTATCGGGCGAAAGGAAGATATAATCTCGGGTCTGTACACACACAATCTTTCTTTCCCCGCCCACGCCCGGGTCTACTACAACCACGAAGATGGTGCCCTTTGGGAAGAATTTGTAGGATGCGTTGAGCAGGAATGCGCCACCTAAGATGTCCTGTGGCTGGACGGCGTGGGAGAGGTCTATTACACATGCCTTGGGATTGATACCGGCAATAACGGCCTTCATTGTACCGACATAATTGTCATCGAGACCAAAGTCGGTAAGCAGGGCTATTACTTTGCCTTTGGGCATTTTCCCTAGATGCTTCCTACTATAGGGATAGGATGGTTACAGAATCTGCATTTCCCGTCATCGAGTCCCACTATGTTCACGTAGTACCCAAGTCGTTCTATAAGCAGTTCAGCACATTTCCCGCAATACGTGTTCTCCCCTGGGTGGTCCGGCACGTTGCCTACGTAGACGTATTTAAGACCGATATTGCGGCCTATGTCCCAGGCCTCCTCCAGTTTTTCCACCGGTGTAGACGGCACATGAGACAATTCAAGGTATGGGTGGAACCGGGTTACATGCCACGGAGTCTCATCTCCCAGGTTTTCCTTGATGGTCTTGGCGATGTCCTTTAGTTCATCCGGACTGTCATTGTAGCCGGGCACTACGTTGGTTATCACCTCTACGTGCATGTTCCACTTGTTCTTGGCCCTTTTTGTGGCCTCGAGGACGGGTCTCGGGTCTTTTATCTTTGCCACCTCTTTGTAAAAGCGGCTGCCTTCTAACCGCCCCTTAAAGTCAACACGAAAGGCGTCGAGGTAGGGGCCTATGGCATCAAGCGCCTCGACCTCCACGTAGCCGTTGGTAACGAACACAGTATAAAGTCCTTCGGCCTTTGCCAGCTTTGCGCCGTCAATGGCGTACTCCATCCATATCGTGGGCTCGTTATAGGTCCATGCAATCCCCTGACTCCCGCTCTTCTTTGCGTTAGCAACGAGCTGTTCCGGAGAAAGCGCCCCAGTCCTCTCGATGGTCTTATCCGCCTTTGCGTGGGCAATCTGCCAATTCTGACAGTCACCGCAGCGCATGTTACAGCCCAGGGAGCCTATGGAGTAGGCGACACTGCCGGGATAGAAGTGGTACAGGGGCTTCTTCTCTATCGGGTCAGCGCAGACGGAGGAAACACGACCGTAGATGAGTGAATACAGTTTGCCGTCTATGTTTTGTCTTGCACCGCAAAAACCAAGCCTGCCTGGCGCAATGATACAGCGGTGCGGGCAGAGGAAACACTGTACCCTGCCATCCTCACCAGTCGGCTTATAAAACAGTGCCTCATGTTTGAACATCTTATTCGTAATGAAGGGTTACAATCTCGGTTTTCTCGGGAAGTGTATCTTTACTTACTATAAGCGGTTCTCCCTTGATAACGCGGACGTTTTCCTTGTCTTTAATAAACCGCGTAACTCCAAAGAGGGTAAACTCACAGGTGGGTGTCTTGAAGTGCATCGGTATCGCAATCTTTGGCTTTAGCTGTTCTATGACGGACTCGGCCTCCAAGTAGTCTATGGTGTATGCGCCGCCCGTAGGGATGAAAAGGATGTCGGGCGCCCCTATGGCATCTATCTGTTCCTTACTGAGCAGATGGCCCAGGTCGCCCAAATGGACTATCCTCAGCCCGTCCACGGTAAACACAAAGACAGAATTCTTGCCGTCTCTTTTGCCCTGGACATTGTCGTGATACGTACTCACGGTATAAATACTTACGTCTTTTATAGTCTCCTTTATCGTCTGCCAGTCCCGGCCATGGGAATCCTCTCCTCTTAACACTTTCGGGATGTCCTTGTAAGGGCGCACGTAGTTGTGGTCAAAGTGCTCATGGCTGATGGTTATTATGTCGGGCATGACATCCGGCAATTTGTAGCCTGTTTCCTCCCCCAGCGGATCCGTAAGCACCTTTGTGCCCTGCGACGATTCTATCAGGAAGCAGGAGTGTCCAAACCACTTTATAGTAACCTCACCCGCTGCGTAAACGATGCCGCCGTAAAAGATCGAACCGATAAACAACACAAACCAGAGTAATCTTATCATCTCAGCAAGCCTCTTTCTTCCCCTTGTTCCGTCTTTTTATGAAAAATGGACAATACAGCAAAACACACAATTAGAGACCTCTGAAAAACCCTATACAATTGTCATTCTGAGGGAGTGAAACGACCGAAGAATCCTCTGTAGGGGCGGGGTAACCCCGCCCCTACTCCAACGTTGAACGTGGCAGTCCGCCTTAGGCGGCCCACGCTACACGCTTCGCTCAGAATGACAACATGATATTAGGAGGCCTCTCCTGAGCTCTCGTAATATAATATCTGAAAAATCCTGCTATCTGAGGAATGAAGCAATAGACAAGGTACTGCCAAATACTTAGAATCGTACCCCCCCTTTTATTTCTTATTATACTTATAGCCCTGGGCAATGGGCATCCTTCTGCCGTGCCCAAACGCCTTGGACGTTATCCTCAATGCGGGGGGCGCCTGTTCCCTCTTATACTCGTTTTTGTCAATCATTTCAATAACTCGCCTGACCGTGTATGCATCGTAACCCATGGACACAATCTCGTCCAATGTCTTCAGCTCTTCCACGTACGCCTTTAATATGCCGTCCAGGGTATCGTACTCAGGTAGAGAGTCCTGGTCGGTCTGGTTGGGCCTGAGCTCAGCGGAAGGGATTCTGGTTACGATACCCCTTGGTATAATCTCCCCATTACGGTTTATGTAATCCGCAATCCGATAGACCGTTGTCTTGGGCACGTCGGCTATTATTGCGAACCCGCCGGATAGGTCGCCATAGAGCGTGCAGTATCCACAGGCCAGCTCACTTTTGTTTCCGGTAGCCACCACTAAATGTCCAAATTTATTGGACATGGCCATAAGGATGTTGCCCCTTATCCTTGCCTGGAGATTTTCTTCCGCCAGGCCGGACGGTAGACCCTTAAACTCGTCGCGGAGTGTCCGCAAATACGTATCGTATAATTCGTTAATCGGTATCTCCTTCAGGGTTATGCCCAATGCCCGGGCCAACTTCCTCGAGTCCTCAATGCCTCCCTTTGAGGAAAACTGCGAAGGCATTGATACGGCTACCACATTCTCCTTCCCCAAGGCCGCTACCGCAAGGCACACCACCACTGCCGAGTCTATGCCGCCACTAAGACCGATAATAGCCGTCTTAAATCCGCACTTTCTTGCATAATCCCTTAGTCCCAGCACCAGGGCCTTATACACCGACTCTATGGGATTAACATTCTCCTCCGGCAGTTCCGTCATCGCCCCCTTTAGGTCAACCACTACCAAATCTTCTTCAAATTCCTTTGCCTTGGCTACCAACCTGCCCCAGTGGTCTATTACACAGCTACGCCCGGCGTAGACTAATGAGTCGTTGCCTCCCACCTTGTCTACGTATACAAGGTCAACGTTGTAGCTGGCCGCCCGCTCGGAAAGCACCTTCAATCTGGTCTGGTAATCATCCAACGAATACGGTGTAGCGGTAATGTTTATAATCAGCCTCGCCCCCTGGCTTATCAGCGTCTTTACAGGGCCGGGCTCTCTAAGGAATTCATCCCCAATGGTTATGCCTATATTCCTGCCCTTAAACCATATTGTAGATACGGCGGGGTCGGATACAAAGTATCTGTCCTCATCAAATACGTCATAGGTTGCTAACAGGAGTTTGTGGTGCACGGACTCTATCCGTCGGTCTTTTATAAACGCAGCGGCATTATAAATGGCCTTTGAGCCTTTTGTTCGGTCTCTATCAACAAAACCAACGATGGCGGCTACGTTGTCCGTCTTTGAACATATCTTATTAAGGGCATCCAGGTTATCCTGGATTAGATTCGGCTTTTCAAGCAGGTCCTTTGCCGGTGAGCCGATAACGGCCATCTCCGGAAATACTACCAGGTCTGCACCAAGACCCTTGGCCTTTTCAATGGCAGATACTATGGTCTCAATATTCTTCTCAAATGCCGCTACGGTAGGGTTTATCTGCGCCAGTGCAATCTTCATTTCTTTACTATAGCCGCCTTCTGAGGTTTATTGGCGGCCTCTCTCAGGCCCTTCTCGGTATGTTTCTTTAGTTCTTGAAGCCGCTTACTCTTTTTTACGGTATAAGTGTGAGTGTTCTTAATGTCCTTAAACTTCTGAGGTAAATGGGCGATGGACTCTCTGGCCCTGTCATGGATGACCTTTATATCGGGTAGATTTATCACTATATCCCCATCTTCCATAACGCGCTCTAATAGCGGAACTCCCCCACAAGCCTCGTCCTCCAGGCACAACAAATCATGTGTATAGATACCGTTTTCGGTAGAGAACCTGCAGACCTGCTTCGTTGAGGGGTAAAAGACCTTGTCCTCGCTGAACTTCATCCTTGGGATGGCCATGCCGCCTTTATCCTGCTCCACCAGTTTGTAGATGCCGCCGAGCGCAGGCTGGTCTTTGGACGTTACCATTTCCGTGCCGACCCCAAATATGTCTATTGGCGCCCCTTGTGTCAGGAGGTCGTCAATCAGATACTCGTTGAGGTCTCCGCTGGCCATGATTTTAACATGAGTCAGCCCGTCGTTGTCTAAGATATTTCTGACCTCTTTACTTAATTCCAGCAGGTTACCGCTGTCCAGCCTTACGGCCAGGAGGCGATTCTTCGCCTCTATCCGTTTTGCAAGGTGTGCGCCCTTTATGGTATCGTATGTGTCAATAAGCAGTGCCGTACTTTCAGGAAAGACGTCGTAGAAGCGGCGGAAGGCCTCTTCCTCGGTATCAAATGCCATCACCCAGGAGTGCGCCATAGTGCCGACTGCGGGTATCCCAAGTTCATTTCCGGCAAGCACGTTGGAAGTGGAGGTGCAGCCACCTATAAATGAGGCCCTAGCCGCAAGAACTCCGGCCTGGGGGCCGTGGGCCCTGCGGCTTCCAAAATCACTTACGTCCCTGCCCCTGGCCGCAAGCACCACTCTGGCCGCCTTGGACGCTATCAGGGTCTGGAAGTTAACGGTGGACAAGAGATACGTTTCAACCAGTTGTGTTTCTATCATCGGCGCGGTTACCCTGAGTAAGGGTTCTTCTGCAAAGACTACAGTGCCTTCCGGAATGGCGTGCACGTCTCCACGGAAGTGGAAGTCTTTTAAGTAGTTAAAGAATTCTTTCTTTACCCTCTTGAACGAGTGGTGACGCCTTATATAGTCTATGGCGCTATCAGAGAATCTCAGGGTCTTTAGATAGTGGAGGGCCTGTTCAAGCCCTGCAGCAACCAGGAAGGAGCGGTTTTCCGGCATCCTCCGCACGAACAGCTCAAACGTGGCGGGGGTGTTTACCTTATTTTGAAAATACCCTGCCGCCATGGTAAGCTGGTACAGGTCGGTAACGAGACCGATATTATCGTCCGTTATATACAGGGATTTCGGCTCTCTCATCAGTGCAGCATTCGGAAAGGAGTAGTTAAGTTATCGTAGGAACTAAATATAGACAAATTGCCGCATTTTGTAAATACGAAAAAGTACTTGACGCATGTAGCTCAAATGGGGAGTAATATTGTGGGTTTGCACGGGTTGCGCAGGGCTGAAGCCCTGCGGCACCCGGTTTATTGTCGCGGTTGGTGGGTGGCCCAGGGCTTTAGCCCTGGGTGCGTGCGAGGTGAACTCTCACGCTACACAGACATTACAATTACTTTTGTCATTGCGAGGGGTGTAGCCCCGAAGCAATCTCCTGCGCGTTCGTGAGATTGCTTCGCTTCGCTCGCAATGACAAATGAAGTACGGTATGTTGAGACGTACCTAAGTGTCATTGATTTAAGACTTTGGTGGACATACTCCCACTTAACGGAAAAATTTTCTCCGGAGGAGGCAAATGGCGGAAGAGATGCGTGGTCTGAGGGTGGCGGCGGAGCTTGCGGCGGTGTCGGCCCGTACCGCGCCCAAGTCAAAGGGCGAGGATTTCGTAAAAATAATGATTGTAGAGGGCGATGCGCTCAAGCGGTTTGCTGACGCCATGGTGGCGTACGGCGCTAAGACAGGCAGGAGGAATTTTGACAGGGACGGCGACAACGTGCGGAATTCGGGCGCCATGCTCCTGATTGGGCTGAAAGACGCTGCACCCTGCGGGCTGAACTGCGGGGCCTGCGGCGTCCAGACCTGCAGTGAACTTAAGCCCAAAGAGCTTGACGAATTTAAGGGCCCACAGTGCGCCTGGAGACAGCAGGACCTGGGCATAGCGGTAGGCTCGGCGGCAAAGACCCTCAGTATCCACAATATTGACAACAGGATTATGTACCGCGCCGGCGTGGTTGCGAGGAAGGCTGGTTTCTGCAACTGCGACATATGTATCGGAATCCCCCTCTCCGTCACGGGTAAGAATATATATTTCGATAGGAAGACATAGTAAGATATATACAAAAGTTCTAATGTCATTCTGAGTTTTTGTAGGGGCGTATTGCAATACGCCCCTACAGGCTCAGTCATAACTTACGCACACTACCTGAAATTTATGAACACACTTTCCGGTAAAAAGATATTAGTTACCTCCGGCCCCACCAGGGTCCCGCTGGACGACGTACGCTTCATAAGCGCCAGGTCGTCAGGCAGGCTGGGTCTGGAGATAGCGCATGAACTCCTGGCCCACGGCGCCGCTGTGACCTTTCTCTACGGTGTCGACAGTATGAAACCCAATCCCGGTAAAGGGGTGCGCCTTATTGAAATAGAGACAGTTGACGAGCTGATAAAGGCCGTAGAGGGTCTGCGGAGGGAGAGGTTTGATGCTGTATTCCATGCCATGGCGGTCTCCGACTTCGCTCCGGAGAACCCGAGAAAGGGAAAGGTGCCAACACAAAAAGAGGATGTATGGGAGATAAGACTCGTTAAGACACCAAAGGTAATAAAGCTCATCAGGAAGAACTGGCCGGACTCCATACTGGTTGGTTTCAAGCTTGAGGTGGGCCGCAGCAAAAAGGAACTACTCGATACGGCAAGAGACTTTATCTCGATTTCAGGTGCAGACCTTCTTGTGGTCAATGACCTTAAAGAGATTACCGATGATCGCCATGTAGCTTATATTGTATCCAAGAGCGGCGGGGAGGCTGAGGCCGCTTATACCAAAAAGGAGGTAGCCGCCAAACTCGTAAGGCTCATTGGGTCTGCATTGGCAGTGCGCAGGGCCTCTTCAAACCTTAGAAGCCCTTGACAAATTTAATCTCATAATTGGCGACGTCTCTAACGTTTACGCCGTAGATAGTAATCTTGAACGGCTTGGTTGTGCCTACGGACATACCGTCAATATTTAAGACGTTATCACCCAGCAGGTTGCCCTTCCCGTCGTAGACCTCTACCTTAAGTAGCACGAACTGGTAATCCTTCGTGCCGCTGTTCTCTAACTCGCCGGTAAAGACGGTGTTCTCAACTATGCCTTCGTACCCTAAATTAAGTACGTAAAACCCCTGTCCAATGTCTATGAGCTTTTTCGCCTTCTTCTCTGCGGCACTTTCCTGGGGTGGTGCCACACGCGGTGTCTCACGGTGCGCCGGTGCACCCTTCTCTAACGCCGTTATCCGCCTGTCCAGACCCTCTATCTTGTCCATAAGCTCCTGCAGGGTCTGCTCCAGTGCAATCACCTTTTCCATGATTCTGGTCTGAGAGTCATCGGCTCCCAATGAACCAAGTGAACCAAGCATCAGGAAGATGTATAAAACCGGAATAGGTAGGTTAAAATGCCATCCGGTACCGTTTGTATCTTTATTTCCGATACACATTTTCTTACGACCTTTCAGTGTTGTAAGAGGTGCAAATCCTCAAGACCTCCTCAAGAACTGTATTTCGTACTTCTTAATCCAGTGAGCCTCGGGGCCCTTTACGGTTTCATCAAGAGGAGTGGATTCGCCCACATGCAGGTTGGTAACCCTGAATCTCTTGGCGCCTATCAGCTTATTATCCTCATCGAACACCGTTATCTCAAACTCCACCCATTCTACCGGCGCAGAGGAGCCGTTCTTTATTTCACCGGTAAAGGCGGTGCCTTTTTCGGTGGTTTCGTATGCTAAGTTGTAAGCGGTAAATCCCGACCCTAGATGCAATTCGCCCACCTCGAATCGCTTCTGCGGCGGCGGGGGCGGTGTATAAGGTTCGCCGGTTGCGGATACAGGAGCCGGCGGCGCCTTTTCAAGGTTTGTAAGCTTTTCTTCTAACTCATCTATCCTTTTCGTGAGCTTCTCATTTATCTGGCCCACTTCTTTGGCGAGGTACTTGAACGCATCCTCCAGTTCTATTATCTTCTCCAAGAGTTTTATGCCGAACATGTCTCCCAACGGTTCCGGTTTCAAATCCTCGAGCTTCACCTCTTCGGAAGGAGATTTTTCAGGAGGTAGCTTTTCGGTAGAAGGCCCTTCGGCCCCCGCCGCTTCAAAATAGGACACGGATAAGGCCATAAAGATACACAGTGTTAATATAGGGATTATGGGTCTATTCCCAGACCATTCTACGAGACCTCTAAGAAACCCTGCAGAATCGTCATTCCGAGGGAGCGAAACGACCGAAGAATCCTGTAGGGGCGGGGTAACCCCGCCCCTACTCCAACGTGTAGCGTGGCAGTTTACTGCCACGCTACACGCTCCGCTCAAAATGATACGGGGCATGGAGAGGCACATTTCCAGTAGTCGTTCTATTACTTTATATACCAAGCACATTGTCTTCTATCTTTTCATAGCCCTGTTGGCGGGCCCAGATATCAATGGGTATGGTTGCAAGCTCATCTACCACGGGCACTGCCTCATGGTCTTTGGAGACGTCTACGGTCTTTATGTATCTACCGCAGTTGTCGCAGACGTCCAGACGTATGTGTGGATAATCTTCGGTAGTGTAATAAGGGAATTTGCCGTTACAGCCTTTACCACAGGCTACGCAGGAGAGCCTGTGAAAGTTCCATTCCGCCAGGCAGAGAGAACAGACCAGGGAGAGTCTCGAACCGTTGTCCGCCTGCCGCAGACAACCCACCTGCGGCCTGCCGCCACACAGGGGACAGAGTGAGACGGATTCCGCAAGACCATCTTCAGGTTTCCCCCGCATATCCGACAAATACTCTGCGTATGGCTGAAGGAATGCCTTGGCAAAGAACGACAGGGCCCGGTTCTTCGTTGTATCCAGCGCCTTCTTCCTCCAGTATGACTGGAGTATTGCATCAAGGCCCTCTTCGTTCATTTTGCCCAATTCCTCAGCCAGTCTGACCAGTTTCGGCGACCCCTCTTTTTTTATCAGCAATATAAATGAGGGGATGTGCGGGCGCAGTATACCAAGGGGAAGTTCTTCCTCCAGAGACAGGCGTTCGTTACTGTCTTTTGCCAGGGATTCAATACGCTGATATACGCCTTTTTGA
>MHZB01000023.1 GCA_001828605.1 Planctomycetes bacterium RIFCSPLOWO2_12_FULL_50_35
CGCGCCGGAGAGCCTGACTATCTTCTCCAAAAACTCTTCCCATTCCTCCCTGGAACATTCTTTGTTGGGGTCAAGCACCCATGCCTCGCCGCCGGGCTTCAATACCCTGTACATTTCATCTATCACCCTGGCAGGATACTTCCAGTGATGCATGGCGCCGGTGCTTATAACCATATCGTAGCTGCTATCATCAAACGGCATCTTTGTGGCGTCACCGGTCTCAAAGTGTACCCTTGCCGAAACTCCGGCATTACGGGCATTACGCTCACCTATCTCTCTAAATTTCCTGGTAAGGTCTATGCCGTCCACAAAGACCTCTTCATTCCTCTTCGCTATCTCGATGGGCACGTAACCAGGACCTGTACCCACATCCAGTATCTTGCCACACCTCAGTTCTCGCACCACCGCATCCACAAATCCGCTGTAGAGGGTAGGCACTATCCTACCCGCAAACAGGTCATAGTAATCAGCGGCCGCCTCCGGCACGGCCTCCTGCGTGAAAAGGCCAAGGATTCTGGTAAAAATACCCATGCTGTTACCCGTGATGCATATGTAAATACTGCCTGTAGTTGCTCGATTTATCGAGCCTACAAAGCCCCATAAATGGGGTAACTACAAGCGTGAACGTTAAGTTTGCCACACGGTAAAAGACGCCGTTATCTACTATCCTGACGCATCTTCAAAACCAAGAACAAGTCATTGAACGCAGGGGCAGACCTTTGGGTCTGTCTGCTATGAACAGGTTTGAGAATCGTACCAGAGGTCGTGCCGTAGGCAGACCCGCCGTTATTAGGGCGTGTCTGTCCCTACGTTACTCTGTCATTCTGAGCGAAGCGAAGAATCCCGTATTTTATCGACACCGTTCGCCGCTTTTTGCGTCTCAGGATAACGTTCATGCATTTATAAAGAACCAGAATACTTGTCTTTCAAAAAAGTAATGCAAAAGATAGCAGATATTGAGAGGAATTTATAGAGGAAAAGGCCGGGAGGTAAATCCAAACCAAGGGGAGAATAATTCTTCCTTGACAAGTCTGACAGAATATGGTACAAATGTACCACATGAGAAAGACCCTTACAAAGGCTCAAACACGAGTCCTCGATTTCCTGAAAAATTATGCCCAGGAGATGGGCTACCCGCCCAGTATAAGGGAGATGAAGGACGGTCTCGGACTGGCGAGTCACAGCGCCATCCAGAACTGCCTCTCCGCCCTTGAGAAAAATGGCTACATAAGACGTTCCAGCAGGGCCAGGGCCATTGAGTTCTGTGAGTTCTTAAGGCCGGGCCAGATGGTAACCCTCCCCCTGATAGGTCATATCAAGGCGGGTGCACCTCATCCGGCCATAGAGGACGTTGAGGGATACATAGCAGTGGACAAATCCTTTACGGTGGGGGGTGGCAACTTCCTCCTAAAGGTAGAAGGGGACAGCATGATTGAGGATCATATACAGGACGGGGACTACGTGGTGGTAAGGCCCCAGCCTGCCGCCGAGAACGGCGACATAGTGGCGGCCCTGGTGAACGACGAGGCCACGGTGAAGCGGTTCTACAAGAAGGGCGGGCAGATAAGACTTGAGCCTGCAAACCCTGCCTATAAAGACATAGTGGTTGAGCCGGGGCAGTCTGACGTCTCCATAGCGGGTAAGGTAGTTGCTGTCCTCAGGAGTTTAGGATGAAGATTCCCGAGAGACTTCTGAAAAAGTCTATTAGCGCCTCTAAATTTTCCCCCTCCCTCGAGGGGAGGGGAAAGGGGAGGGTGATTATCTTACTCGCTAAGTCTCTGACTACTAATGGAGGAATCTAGATGGACAAAGACGAGTACGGTTTGGGCTGCGATGCATCATCGGCGTTTTGTGCGTTCTGGCTGCCCATTATCCTTGTGATCGCTCTTATAGTATATTTCCTGGAAGGTATAATGCGAGGTCTCTGAAACAGTCTCCTGACATCATGTTGTCATTCTGAGCGCAGTAAAGAATTTAATCTGTTATGTAGCGTGGTCCGCCTCAGGCGGAGAGCTTGCTCCAACGCTACATTTCACTTCACGCCTAAGGCGGACTCGCCATTTGTTGGGCAAGCCCTCAGAATAACAACGTATAGGGTTTAGCAGAGTTCTCGATGCGTAAACTTATACAATTATTGAGACCCCTGAAAAAGTGTGCTTTACGGGGGGGTGATGGTTAAAATAAGTTTTGCCCTCCCCCTATCCCCCTCCCCTCTAGGGAGGGGGACATTAAGGAAACCTACGAGCTTTCTTAAAGGTCTCTTATTCTTGGCGAGATGTCATCCCTAACTAAAAGCTTAGCAATAAGGGGGACTAGAACATGAAAGCGTTCAGAATGGGAAACCAGAGGACATTATTTCTGGTAGGATTATCATTAGTATTTTTCTGTCTGATCACATTTGAGAATCCAGACACCGACGCCCAGGTTCGCACCGTACAGTCAAATCCAAATGAGGGCTATGTAACACTATCCGACTTTCGCAAACTGCTTACGGCTATTCAACAAGATGAAGCCGCTATAAAAAATAATTCCAAACTGATACAACAGCTCCAGCAGCAGGTTGTGAAAATGGAGAACGACTCGGACGCCATCGCTGGAGGAATAAAAGACATTGCAGAATACTGCAAGAAGTTCGACCAAAAGATAACCTTTGACCTTGAGCCGCGGGTGCGCCAGCTTGAACAGGCAGTCAAGCAGCTAGCACAACAAATCCCCCGCTCAAAATATTGACTGGCAGACCGCTATGCCTTTATTTTAGGCTAATGAATATTTAACTTAAGGAAAGGTAAAACCAAAGTGGAATCTGAAGGGAATATGCCCGATATTATTGCAGGTGTCTCAGGAGCTGCAAAGCATTGGTTATCGCGGATTCCGGGATTGGGCGAGGCACTAGCCGGATACGATGAATATACGAGGAAGTCCTTTAGAATCGAGGCAGATACGTCTATCACCGGTGTTCGGGTTGTAAGGATACTCAATGAGACAGCCTTGAAGGAGGGATTGCCTGAGATCATCATGATCGATAATGGCCCTGAGTTCATCGGCAGGGCCCTTGACGAATGGGCGTACAGGCGAGGGGTCAAGCTGTTCTTTATAACGCCCGGCAGGCCTGTCGAGAACATGTACATGGAGAGCTTTAACGGACGCCTCCGGGATGAGTGCCTGAATCTGCACTATTTTACAAGCCTTGATCATGCCAGGCAGGTCATTGAGGACTGGCGCGTGGACTATAATACCGAGCGCCCGCACAGTTCTCTGGACAATCTGACGCCGGAAGAGTTTATACGGAAACTCAAAGAAAAAACGCCCACAGCTATAACTGTGGGGAATGTATCAATCAATGCTGGATACCCAACTTCTTAGTGGTACAATAAATGAGGTAAGGTCAAAAAGACAACATTGTTCTATCTTCCAAAGATGCAATTTCTTTAACTTCCGACATACGCGATAAGAAAAAGGAATATTTGGTATGTCTTTATCTAAACGCAAGAAATGCATTATTAAAAAAAGAGGTTATCTCGATCGGCATACTAGATAAAAGCATTATCCACCCTCGAGAAATTTTTGGCCCTGCTGTCGAGTTGCGAGCGGCTGGTATTGTTTTGCTGCATAATCACCCCTCTGGAGATGTTACGCCCAGCAAACAAGATATTGAAGTTGTAAACAAAATCCTTGAAGCGGGCAAAATAATGGGCGTGAATGTAATTGACTTTATTATTGTTAGCGAAAACGCTACCCACAGTTTTTTTACTGAAATACAAAGCTCGGACAGTAAAGTAACACACTATGTCTCTGATGGCGTGCAAAATTCTCTTTTTGATCTATTAGAAACTGAACAACCGATTTATACCCCTGAAATAAAAAAAATACATAAGGTATATTTTTATCCTGAAAGTAGAGTTAAGACGGGACGTTTCCGGCTACAAAATAGAAGATTTTTAGGGAATAAATATAAGCTACTCGGTTTTATTGAGGATATTGTCAATGAAAAATGCAATGGCTTCGGTGTGTTCTGCGATATTTTTGCGGGTACTGGCGTTGTTGGCGAACGATTTAACGAGAAAGGCATAAAGGTTATTGCCAATGACTTTTTGGCAAGCAATTACCTCCCATTAAAAGCGTTTTTAGGAACTTCGGAAATTGATTTTGAAGAAATAGAAAAGAAAATAAATTTGCTTAATAATTTAGAGGCACACAATGATAATTATTTTTCTGAACATTTTGGCAATACCTTTTTCACTCTAGGGAACGCCCGCAAAATCGGAGCTATCAGAGAAAAAATTGACGAGATCGTAAAGGGCGACAATGAGAAAGCCGTTTTGATTACTGCGTTGTTGTACGCGGTTGATAAAGTAGCAAATACCGTTGGCCACTACGATGCGTACAGAAAAAGACTAGACACAATTCAACCGTTACGTCTTTTGGCCCCCGACTTTGGACCGGAAAATAATGCAAACAATGAAGTATATAAAGAAGATGCAAATCAACTTATCAGAAAAATAAGTTGTGATGTTCTGTACATTGATCCGCCTTATAATTCTCGTCAGTATTCGGACGCTTACCATCTCCTAGAAAATCTTGCTTCTTGGGAAAAACCATCGGTGCACGGCAAAGCAAAGAAAATGGACAGGGCACATATTAAAAGCGACTATTGCCTAAATTCTGCACCGAAAGCGTTTGATGATTTAATTTCAAATGCAAATTGTAAACACATTTTAGTTTCTTACAACAATACCGGTGAATCTAAGGATGGAAGGTCAAACGCTCGTATTAGCGATGAACGAATTATAAATATACTAAAAACTCGTGGTGATGTTGATATTTTTGAGAGAGATTATAAAGCATTTACAGCAGGTAAAAGCGATACCGATGGGCATACCGAACGTGTTTTTTATTGTAAGGTCACAAAATAGCAATTATGAAAAAACCTTGGTCAATTTCAACAACAGTTAGAAATCCCGATAGATTACGGGACTTCTTGGGCGTTTTGAAGGAATTGGAGGGACAACCCTTTAATTCAGAGAATCAAATTAAATACCAAATCCTTCTCATTGAAAACAGACTTTATAAGCCAACCAATCTAACCAAAGAACAACAAGAATATTTTGATAATATCGAAAAAGAAATGCCTTTTTCTGTGGCAAGAGAAATTTTTAACGCACAAGGTTATGAAGATCCGGCAATGCGCGGCCGCAATTCTGTTGCTCCCCTCAATAAAATGGGGTTGTGCGTAGCAAAGAATTCAGCCGATGGCGTTAAAATTACCCCACTTGGTGAGTATTTTCTTTCTGAAGATTATGATTTAGGCAAATTATTCTTTATCCACTTTTTGAAATGGCAACTTCCCAATCCGGCAAGTACAACATTTTCAGAAAATGACGGATTTGCTATCAAACCATTTATAGGGGCACTACACCTTATCAACGAAGTGAACAAGAGATGGGCTAAATTAGGAAATGCCCCTATCGGAATAAGTAAAGATGAATTTTCTTTGTTTGCCCCAACGCTTATTGATTACAGAAACACCGAAAGGCAAGCGGAAAAGTTGATTGAATACCGCGTCGGCCTACGTTCGCAGAAAGATGACAAAGGCAAAAAGCAATTCAGAGAAAAATTTAGAAAAGATTTTGCTAAGTCATTTTTAGGAACAAGCAAGAGTGGCGAAATTGCAAAACTTCTTAACAATCTTAAAGATTATGGGGACAATGCAATTCGATATTTTAGATTAACCAGATATTTGCATATCCGAGGTGGTGGATTTTACGTTGATTTGGAACCAAGAAGGTCTATCGAAATTGACAAGTTGCTCTTAACCGACAATGCGGCTCCTTTGGTATTCAAAAGTGCCGACGAGTACATCGAATATCTTGCTGATATTGAGCAACCAGTTTTGCCGTGGGAAACAGAGCCGGAATTAAAAAAGATTGCAGAAAATCTGAATCAAGATGTACGCCGCTATGTATCCGGCTTAGAGTCAAAAACGATAAAAGTTCCCACTTTTAGTTTTCGAGAGATCAAGTTTTTGGGTACAGAACAACTAAAACAACACATTGAAGAGTTACGAACCTATCGCCGAAAACTGCAAGAGCTGGAAACCCATTTTGAATCCCAAGATATATCCAAAATCCAAGAATACGTCGATGCGCTCAAAAACATCCATCAATCGGGGAACAAAAAGAGTATTGAGCTAGAAAAACTCTCAACGCTCGCGCTAAATGCTCTAAATGACGCATTAGAGATAAAACCAAACTATCCGGTTGGTGATGATAATGAGCCAACCTTCACCGCACCCGCCAATAAGCCAGATATAGAATGTTTCTACGAAAAATTTAATTCGGTGTGCGAAGTTACAATGCTCACTAACCGTTCGCAGTGGTATAACGAGGGTCAGCCAGTCATGCGCCATGTAAGAGATTTTGAAAACTCCCATGCTGACAAGGTAGCTTATTGTCTGTTTATCGCTCCGCGACTACACCAAGACACGATAGAGACATTCTGGATGGCGATTAAATATGGATATAAAGGAACAACACAGAGAATTGTCCCGCTTTCCATCACGCAGTTTATTAGATTGCTTGAAATTCTGCTGGAAATCAGAAAACAAGGGAAAAGATTTACGCACGATGAATTGCTGGGACTTTATGAGCAGATTTTAGGACTCACAAAGATTGTTAAGCATTCCGAGGAGTGGATTGAGCAAATACCGGAAGCAATTACCGCGTGGCAAAAATCTATTTTAGCAAAACAATAATTATGAAATTGAATACCATTTACCAAGGCGACTGTATAAAAGTTTTGAATGAAAAAATTGACGAAAAGTCAGTTGAGTTGATTTTTGCTGATCCTCCCTACAATCTTTCTGGCAACGGTCTTAAATGGGAAGGAAACAAAACCGGCGGTGATTGGTATATGGTGAACGAAGAATGGGATAAAATGACCGCACCAGAGTATATGCAGTTTACGAGAAGATGGATTGGTGCTTGCCACAAAGTATTAAAAGATAATGGCTCAATCTATATTTCTTGTACCTATCACAATCTTGCAGAGGTGATGATTGTACTGAAACAGCTCGATTTCAAAATTAACAATGTCATCGTTTGGCAAAAAACAAATGCGATGCCCAATATGACAAAAAGAGTTTTTACTCACTCGACTGAATTTGTTGTGTGGGCGGTCAAGGGCAAAAAATGGATTTTCAACTATGCCGAATTGAAAAAAATAAACCCAGAAACCCAAAAAGATGGCGCCCTTAAACAAATGCGAGATGTTTGGGCATTGCCTTTAGTACAAGGAAAAGAAAGATTACATGGAAAAGATAGGCGAGCATTACACCCAACGCAGAAACCGGAAGAAATGCTAAAAAGGATTATTGTTGCATCCTCGAACAAAGGAGATTTGGTTTTAGATCCATTTTTAGGTAGCGGCACCACGGCAGTGGTTGCAAAAAAATTAGGCAGAAATTGGATAGGGATTGAGAAAAGCAAAAAGTATGTTGAGATAGCAAAGCAACGTATAAACGCAAAATAGTTATGAAATTACTCGATTTAGTTAAAGACAACTTGAGAGTAGAAGATAAAAAAGTTGTCTCAAATATAGACTTAGAGAAGAGCAATGATGAGATTATTGCCAATATGATAACGGCCGGGCTTCTTAAGTTTGATGATACCAATCATGGCCTGTAAACAGCGCGGTATAATCCACAGGCTCAACAGACCCTCCTGCCCACAGCAAAACGGCAAGGTGGAGCGCTCTCACAGGACCGACGGGGAGGAATTTTATAGACTGCAAAGGACTAAAGACCTTGACTATCTTATAAAAGAGCGTAAAAAGTACGATGAGTTCTTCAACAACTGCAGACCACACATGGCTCTCGAGGGGCTTACGCCCATCGAGAAATTACAAAGCTTTTCCAAATACAAAAGTGTTACCTATGTCTATAGCTAATACATTTTTTCATTAAGACTTCCTCCCCATGGCAAAAACGGCGCTAGTTCATTTCACCGCTAACTAATTGCTTTATGTGTTAAAGTACTGAAACAGGCATATCTTGGGTGTAGATTGATTTTCTTGGCTTCGGTTACACGCGAGGTGTGTACGAAACGTGGAGACTTACATACTACTATTCATCTGACTCAAAGAAAAAACCAATGACTATAGCAACCAACTCCGGGATGAGTGGTATCCATGCCCACCATTTGTTATCTGCGTGGGCCTTTTCCGTCTTGCCTTGGTTGGCACGGTCTTTTACGGTCTGACCTCGTGTTGTATCAGGCAACTTTCCCATTTCATCTTTCTTGTTCATTTCCATTCCCTCCCTCAAGAAATGAATAGAAAACATTGGTGACCCCTACGGGATTTGAACCCGTGTTCTCAGATCGAAAATCTGATGTCCTGGACCGGCCTAGACGAAGGGGCCACTGTGTCAGCAACCAAATCAGTGAGGGCAGGTGGGCTCGAACCACCGACCTACGGCTTAAAAGGCCGTTGCTCTACCAGCTGAGCTATGCCCCCCCTGTAAGAAACAACCTTACAATTATACCTACGAAACTACGCCTTGCAAAGGGTTTTTGATTAAGCCAATACATGTGTCAGGTCACACAGGCGTCCGGAGTTGTCTTTTGCGTTACCGCACTATGAAACCTATGCAAAAATCAATCTGTCTGACATTTTTATTCTGGGCGGAGCCACGGTAGGGGCGTTCAATCGAACGCCCCTACCCCTTTCCCTGCTTTGGTCTAGCATCCGGATATTTTGCATAGAGCTTATCCAGTTTATCCTCGAGTTCGGCCACCTTTCTTTCCATAGCGGCTGCAACCTTGACCGCGGAATCGGCCTTCCTGGCAAGCTCCTCGTTTTGTTCCATTAAACGCTTATGCAGCTGTTTATTTTCACGAACGGTATTGTGGTATTCCAGTCCCTGGTGCACCACCTTCTCAAGATGGTATCTGTCCCACGGTTTAAGTATAAATTTGAACACACCAAGGCTGTTTATCGCATCGGCTGCGGCCTGGATGTCTGCATAACCGGTTATTACTATCCTTACGGCATCGGGTGCGGCCTCCTTGGCCTTCTCTAAGAACCCGACGCCTGACATGGTGGGCATCCTGACGTCTGAAATTATCAATTTTACGTCGTCACTGCGCAGGATATCCAGCCCCTCCTCGCCACTCGTCGCCACAAGTACGTTATAACCGAGCCGTTCAAACGTCCTCTGAAGGGAGCCCAGAATCTTTTCGTCATCATCTACTATTAATATTGTGTGCTCTTCCGATCTCATCAACCGTCCACCTGTCTTCGTCATGTTGAAGATACATCTGATTCTCTCCTGAGCGGCAGAGTTATCTTAAACGTCGTCCCCTTCCCAACAGCGCTGGTTACCTCTATGCTGCCTTCTGCCTGGGTAATCAGATTGTAAACGATGCTCAACCCGAGCCCGGTGCCTTTGCCCACATCCTTCGTAGTAAAGAACGGGTCAAATATCCTCTTCAAATTCTCCTCCGGAATGCCCACGCCCGTGTCACTTATTTCGATGCAGATCGTCTGCCCCTGATGGTAGGTCTTAATGCGTATTTCACCCGTTTCAAGGATCGCGCTGGCCGCATTCAGAAATAGGTTTGTAAACACCTGAACAAGGTAGTGAGGATAACACAATATCTTTGGAAGTTCGGCATAGTCCTTCGTTACCCTGGCCTTGTATTTGAGTTCGTGCCACACGACCTTTAGGGAGTCGTCTATTGTTTTATTTATATCTACATAATCGAGTTTGTCCCGCCCGGGATGTGAAAATTCATATACCGCAGAGATTGTTTTCCGTATCTGTTCCGTACCCGCCTTTGCATCCTTCAGGCAGCTTTCCATCTCCTCTAACGTGGAAAGAAACCCTTTCTCATTTATTACCTGCTCTTTTGTGGAAATAATGTCTCCTATGTAATCCTTCACCAACTCGATATTATTCATGATGTAGCTCAGGGGATTATTAACCTCATGCGCAATCCCTGAGGCGAGCGTACCGAGGGAGGACATTTTCTCGGCCTGAAAAAGCTGTTTTTGCGTCTTTCTGAGCTCTTCCGCCCTGCGAGCCCTCTCTTCCGTATAGTCCTTCAGTTTCTTCGTCATCTCATTAAAAGAAAGACTCAGGTCCTTGAGTTCGTCCTTGCGCTTCAGTTCTATCCTGTGGTCCAGGTCACCTCTGGCTACCATTTCCGTGCCGTCCCTGAGTTTTCTGACGGCGGTACTCATGTTCCTTGAGACAAAAAAGGAGACCAGAAACGCCATGAGCGCCGCAGAGGAATTGAGGATAATAAATAAGTTCCGAATCCTGCCCAGCGGCGCGAACGCGGTCTTGTAGTCTCTCTCAGCCAAGATTACCCAGTTTGTCTCTCTAACGGGCACCGCCACACCCAGCACACGACGGCCCCAGAGGTCCTTATACGTGTCAATTACAACCCTGCCTTCTGCAATTGCCCTTTCCACTACGTACGTACCGGTAAGGTTTCTCAGATGTGTTTCCCCCGGATTCTTTGACGCAACAAGTATGAAATTGTCCTTGTTTGCGATGTAAATGTGGTCACGGACCGAGGCTTTTGCCTCTTCGTCACCAGTATTCGGAACAGGCAACATGGTATTCAGCAACACGTCAATGGAGACCCTGTTTGCAATAACGCCAATCGGCGTATGAAGGAGTTTGTCGGTAAGTAAGGTGGAAAAAATGAGATCCGGTTCACCCGCATTATCGGCAGGCACTTCTTCTCTACTAAAAAGGGGGCCGGTTTGTTCAAAGTGAAGAAACGGCTGCTTAAAGTACTGCTTCTCTGAAACATCCTCCCCTACGCGATTGTCAGACGTAGAGGCGACTACCCTGCCCGTGGTATCAATCACAAAGACCTCGAGGATGTTAGGATTCAAACTCCTTTTGTTCACCTCCAGGTGTTTATTCAGATCTCTCCTTACGGCCCCTGCGTCTGCACCTGGGAGTGCCTGTGTCTTAGTGGAATCCCTGATGAACCCGTCCGAACTAAAATCCACGATCCTGGCCAGGTTTTCACCAAGGACGTAGACTATATTACCCTGAATGGCCCTGGCCTCCAGCTCCAGTTCGTTAATCGCGTCTCGCTTGACTTGACCCTTAACAAAGAAATAGCAGACCGTCCCTGCAATCGTTAACGGCAGCAGTGCGATTAACATGAACCAGCAGAGCTGGTTTACCCCAAAACGTGTGAGAATCTTACTGGGCATACAGCCCTTCGATTAATACAGATTACAGGAGGTTTTCCACTCCACGGAAACTCAGGGGAGAGACTTCTCAGTAATTGGTATTATGACACTTATGCCCCCACGCAGGTCGCCTTCCTTATATCCCAGCGCCTTGTCAGTAGAATAATTCTTCTCGATGTACTCCCTAACCTCCGGGGACATGACCTCTGGTACGGAATGGCACATCACGCATTCCTTCTCCATATACAGCGGCTTCATATAACGATAGGCCTTCTTATGCCCCATATCGGTTATCTCGCCAAAACCTTCTTTAGTCCTGTCTTTCTCGAGTATCTTCAGCGCCTTCTCTTCCCATTCGTCAGCCTTATTTTTGGGATTTCTGACCCTTAGAGCCGTCTGCTTCAACATGTGGCCCGTCCTAAGACTGAAGTCGTTGGCCACTTGACTGCCGACGACTGCGGGCACGAAGCCCTTGAAATAGTAGTTTCCAGTCTCGGGGTCTCTGTTTATGAGTTCCTGGTTCTTCGCAATAACATTTCGCATACAGATAAGCATAGTAGCGTTCATCTCGGCAAACTGCTCATAAATATATTCTCTGTCTCCTCCGAGTTCGCCATAGGGCTTTGTGTCTTTTCTATCCGCGCTAGCACCTGATGACACTGATACCAAGCTAATATAAATTACTGCCAAGAACAAGGCCAGGCAAAAACTCTTGCACATCACAAAAAAGCCCTCCTCATTATGATGCGATCACAAATCGACACCGCGGAGTACAAAGCCACATTATACATTCTCATAAATAAAAGCGCCCCACATGCTGAATCCTTTGACATAACCCCAGACAGACAATGAGAATTTCTCGGTAAACCACCCTATACAAACCGAATTCCAAATTCCATGAAAGGATTTTCTTTAGAACTCTTGTAATATGAGAACAAACCGGAACTTACGAAAATAATGGATGGCTGCGGGCACACCTGACTAAATTCCATAAACATACTACAATGCACTCCAGGCAGAGTCAACGACAATCCCCGTGAGAGTAAAGACACACTGCAGACCCAGGACCTTCCAGCGAAGAGTTTCTGATTACGTTGAGGCTGGTATATAATACGACCTTGGGACAACTATCGGGAGAATGACTCACGTAAGGCGGGTTAAAACTTCATTATCTCTTCGGTCTTTTTGTCGACGGTTTCGCCGACCTTCTTCTCGTAAGAGTGGGTAATGTCCTGGACCTTACTCCTGGCCTTTTCGGCATCGTCCTCAGTGAGTGTAGAGTCTTCTTCTTCTTTATCTATATGCTTATTGGCGTCTCTGCGGATATTCCTTATAGAGACCTTCGCAGATTCAGAGAGTTCCTTGGCCTGAGATGCCAGTTTTTTTCTCCGCTCTTCACTCAGTGGCGGAAGGTTAACTCGGATGGATTTCCCATCATTATGCGGGTTAAGGCCCAGATCGGATTGCAGTATGCACTTTTCTATTTCCTTTAATATGGAAGGGTCGTAGGGCTTTATAACGATAGACTGCGACTCCGGTACGGCTATGGTGGCAAGCTGCTTCAGCGGTGTATCAGTTCCGTAGTAGCTAACCTTTATGTGCTCGACGAGACCAGCGCTTGCGCGTCCGGTGCGTATGCCCTTTAGTTCACTTTCCAGAACGGACAATGTGCTCTCCATCTTCTTTCTCGTCCATTCGATAATTTCTTCACTGTTCATCTCTTATCACCGTCTTCCGCAATAAACGTACCTATAGGTTCACCCTCAATGACCTTCCTGATATTGTGTCGAGTTTTAAGTTTGAATATGATTATAGGCAAGCGGTTGTCCCTGCAGAGCGTAACGGCTGTTGGATCAAAAAGTCTCTTGAATTTATCGTCGAGCACCTGGTTATAGGTCAGCCTGTGGAATAATTTTGCGCCAGGGTCTACAAGTGGGTCGGTGGAACATACACCTTCAACCTTTGTCGCCTTTAACAGTACATCCGCCCCTAGCTCCAGCGCCTTTATAGCTGCCGCACTATCTGTGGTAAGGTAGGGGTTTCCTGTACCCCCCGCAAGAATAACGACCCTTCCCTCATCCAGGTATTTACTGCAACTCCGCCTATTGTAGGGTTCAACCAATCCACGTATCTCAAGCACACTTTGCGTAGCAGTCTTTACCCCTATTCTCTCTAAGGCATTCTGGAGCACTAAGGCATTTATGACGGTGGCAACCATACCCGCATCGTCGGCCTGTGCCCGGGTCGTTCCTAATTTTGCAAGCTCCGATCCCCTGACGACATTACCGCCGCCTACTACCAGCCCTAACCTCGCACCGCAAGTGACGGCGTCTTTTATCTCTTGTGCTATAAAATTTACGCTGTCTGTATCAATACCGGTGCCAAACTCTTCTCCACTTATCTTTATTACCGCCTTATTGTATTTGACCTTTGCCATAAGAAGGTCAGTCGATTCAGTATTTAATCACTTCTTACTGACCAACCTCAAACCTCGCAAACCGGTTTATTCGTATATTCTCTCCCAATTTGGCAATGCTTGCGGTGACGATGTCCCTGATAGTCTGGTTCTCATCCTTTATAAACTGCTGCTCCAGGAGGCATTTTTCCTTATAAAATGCCTCGAGCTTGCCCTGGACTATCTTGTCCACTATCTGTGCAGGTTTGTCAACGGCTGCGCGTTTAAATTCTTCCTTCTTTGCCTCCAAGACCGCGGCGGGGATGTTTTCCTTGGAAACGGCCATAGGGCTGGTAGCCGCTATCTGCATACTCAGGTCCTTCAAAAGCTGCTCAACCAGCTCGTTTCTTGCCACAAAGTCTGTCTCGCAGTTGACCTCAACCAGTACGCCTATCTTGCCGTTAAAATGTATGTAAGAACCGACGCGGCCTTCGTTCGTGGCACGGGTGCCCTTTTTCTCGGCAACGTGATAGCCCTTTTTTCTGAGTATCTCCGCAGCCTTGTCGAAGTCACCGCCTGTCTTATCCAACGCATTTTTACAGTCCAATACCCCGGCACCGGTTCTCTCTCTCAGCGCCTTTATGCTTTCCGCGTCTATGGGCATGTACTGGTTCCCTTCCGTTCTTTAACGTATTCAGTAGGATTCTAAGGCTAGCCGACTTCCTGACGACCGACAGCCGGTATATTGGACTTGCCATCCAGAATGGCATCGGTCATGTGGGAGAGAAAGACCTCGATTGATCGCATGGCATCATCGTTCCCGGGAACGCATACGTCTACCAGGTCAGGATCGCAGTCCGTATCGGTAAGGCAAATTGTGGGAATACCAAGCTTGTTGGCCTCTCTTACCGCCGTTATTTCCCTGTTTGGATCAATGACGACGATGGCGCCGGGCAGTTCCATCATATTCCTTATTCCATCCAGGTTCTTCTTAAGTTTTTCAGCCTCTCTGTTTAAGGAGGACCTCATCTTCTTGCTGTATTGATTAATGTCTTCACTGGCTAAAAGTTCTTCCAGCTCCCTCATATGCCTGATTCTGAGGCGTATGGTACTGAAGTTGGTTAGTGTCCCACCCAACCATCTTTCGTTCACAAAGTGCATCCCTGCCCGCTGGGCCTCGCGGGCGATGGTCCCGCGCGCCTGCCACTTGGTACCCACAAAAAGTACGCCTTTACCCGAAGCAGATACCTTCCTCAGGAATTTATGGGCCGTTATAAGGCCTCTCAGCGTCCCCCTCAAGTCCAAAATATGTATAAGGTTATGCTTGCCGAAGATGTAGGGCTTCATCTTGGGATTCCACCTGGAGGTCCTATGGCCAAAGTGAAATCCAGCCCTTATTAATTCCTCTAGAGTAATTACAGGCAAAAGCTTCCTCCTAGCAACATATAAGATTAAAAGAAGAGTACTTTAGCACAAATATCAAAAATGTCAAGACAACACGCCTACCTTATCTGTGCTTACGACAGGGATGTCGTCAGGAATGGATTCGATGGGTATGGGCAGCTTGGGATTGTTGGGGAGGGGGTCGATATACTTCCTCCGATATGCCTTGCTCTGCATCCTACAGCTGGGGAAGCGGCGGTCGAAATCAGGATGCGTTGCCATCTTTTTCCATATCGATTGTATGGGTTTTTCCCTTACGTTGCCAAAGTTTATCGGGTTGAAGTCACAGGGATTTATATCGCCGTACGCCGTCATGTAAAACTGAGAATGAGCGCCATAACAACCTACGCCCAACGGCGAGTTTATAAGTGCCATAGCGTTTATTCCCAGGGGTGTAGTCTCGTGATACTTCTTGGCCAAGGCAATAACCGCCTTCCGCTCGGCAGGGGTGAGAATCTTAGAGGTGTCCTTCAGGAACCTGCCTGACGGAATACAATCAAAAATAGTGACCTCCGAGAAACCTTCTCCATTTGCTATCTGGAGCAGCCTCTCCAGATGTCCATCCCTCAGATTTTCATGGGTGGCATAGGTAGAGATACCGGTAAGTATACCCACCTCCCTGGCACGGCGGGCACCATCAAAGGCCTTTTCGTAGCAGCCTACTACCTTACGAAACTCATCGTGCTTAAGCGACTCACTATGGTCTATTGATATGTTTAACGAAAACAGCCCGGCCTCCTTCAGCTTTTTAACGTTACTCTCCGTTAGAAGGAGACCGTTGGTAAAGATCATAACCACTGCCTTTGTCTTATCCACATACTCTATCAATTCATACAACTCTTCCCTAAGCATGGGTTCCCCGCCCACGTATATAATTAAGCTTGCCCCCAGGTCCAGGGCGCCGTCGACCACCTTCTTTATCTCATCGACACCCAGTTCCTCCCTGGTAGGGTCTTTGAAAGGGTCCGCACTGCAGTGTATGCACTGACACTGACACTTGTGTGTAATGGCAAGGTTCGCAGTAACGGGAAAGGCCATTTTCTCAAACATCATCCTCACCTTTCTACCCAGAAAACGCATCCCTGCCGGTGATGGATGTGGAGGATTGTACAGATTGTAGACGTTCTTACCGTCCACCTTCGCAATAACCTTCAGCGCGTTGAGCCTGTAGAAGAACTGCTGCACAAGGGGTTGTAATATGTCGCCAAGATAGCCCTCAGCCCTTCCGACCACCTTCCCGTCATATATCTCGGCATCTATGTGGAAAAAATCGAAATTATCCATGCATTCAGACTCCTGCAATAACCCTCTGGTTTTCTTCTATCTTTCTGAGTATCTCGGTGGCCACCTTCAGGGCCCTCAGACCTTCGTTTCCGGAAACTGTCGGCCTGCTGTTATTCAATACGCAGTCTACAAAGCTCTCCAACTCCATTTTCAAGGGCTCCTGCTCGTTCTCCATCTTTATGTGTTTGACCTCCAAAAGATCGCCAAAGTCATAATCTTTTAAGTCAATAAGGCTTTTTGCGTCCAGCCCTTCCAGGTTCAACGAGTCAAGGGTAAGCTTGGGAGATTTTTTGTAGATTATAGCCTCCTGCCCCTCGTAATCCAGTGAAATATACACATTCTCTGAGAACAAGCGAATTTTTCGCATGGGCCTAAAAGAGACGCGGCTCGCAGTAACATTTGCCACACAGCCGTTCTCAAAGATTATCCTGGCATTCGCCACGTCCTCCTTGTCGGAGATTATCCTAGTACCCACCGCCTCCACCTTCTTTACAGGCGATTTTGCCAGGTGAAGTATTATATCAATATCATGCACCATTAAATCAAGTACAACACCGATATCCTTTGCGCGGAAGTTGAAATTTGAAAGCCTGTGACATTCTATAAACCTCGGTACCATGGGATACTCCTCCACCGCCCTGAAGACCGGGTTGAAGCGCTCTATATAACCCACCTGTAAGATAGTACCGCCCTTCACACTGAGCTCATCCAAGGCCATCGCCTCTTTCAGGTCGCCGGCCATGGGTTTCTCCAGCATTACAGGTATACCCCTCTTAAGGAAGTAGGAGGCCACATCGTAATGAGCCCTAGTCGGCACTACCACGCTGACGGCCGACGCCTTGCCATCCAGCTCCTCCACGCTAGAATAAAAGTTGGTACCCAGTCGTTTCGCGACGGCCCTCCCCTGTTCTTCGTCAATGTCTACTACCCCGACAAGCTCCACGTTGGGTAACTGGGAATATACCCTGGCATGCTCCTTGCCCAAATGACCAACGCCGACGACTGCTATCTTGAGTTTTCCTTCTGCCATCATCTACACATTTTAGGACTTCCGCAGCATCTCCCTGTACCTACCGAACTTGCCCTTCATCGTATTTCTCATGAAACTGATCAGTATCTTTACTTCTGCGGTAAGTCCCTTCTGTCCTTCCAACTCGTCAAGGACCCTATTCTGGTCCAAAACCTCTATCTGTCGAAATATCTTTTGAAAGGCCTCTCTGATGGCCTCTATCCGTTCCCGTGAGAAATTCGATCTTTCAAGGCCGACTATGTTGACCTGGCGCACGCGCGACGGGTTCCCCTCAACCAACATGAAAGGGGGTACGTCTTGCACAATCCTCGTAAGACCGCCCACATACGCAAGTTGCCCTACCGTGGCGAAAGGCTGTACCCCGACCAATCCCATCAACTTTGCGTTGTCCTCCACCTTTACGTGTCCACCCAAAAGAACGTTGTTTGCCAGAAGCACGCCGTCTCCAATCTCGCAGTCGTGAGCAATATGCGCACCAGCCATGAACAGGTTATCACTACCTACCGTGGTTATCCCACCACCCACCGCCGTCCCTGTATTAATAGTCACACACTCTCTTATAACGTTGCGGTCGCCTATTTTAAGCCTTGTGTCCTCACCCCTGTGCTTCAGGTCCTGTGGTTCCATACCCAGAGCCGCTCCGGGGAATACCCTGTTATCTCTGCCAAGAGAAGTGTATCCAGTTATAGTGGCGTTGTTCTTTATAATGGTACCTTCGTCAATCTCTACATGCTCGTCAATTAGAGTAAATGCCCCTATTTCAATATTTTTGCCCAACTTCGCCTTGTGGTGTACCTGGGCCGTCGGATGTATTTTCATACCTTTGCATCTGCGATTCTAGACAAAGAACTCTCAGCCTCAGCAAGTTCGACTATTTTCTTAGCCAGAAGTACGTTGAGGAGATGGCCGGACCGCGTACCGGTGACCCGTGCCCTAAGCTCCATACCGGTCAGATAGAGGTCTCCAACCATGTCGAGCAGTTTGTGCCTGACACCCTCGTCAGCAAAGCGAAGGGACGCTCGCTTCTTGTTAATCGGCGTGGAAGCCGTGCCGTCTTCGTTTATCAAAAAACAGTTTTCTTCAGTAACACCCTTTCCAAGCCCAAGCTTGATGAACTCTCCCACTCCGCTTGAAAGGGAAAACGTTCTGGCGGAGGATATCTGTTGGGAAAAAGTCTCTTCATTAAGAGGCAGGGTGTACGACTGCCTAAGTACCGACCGGTCACCAAAATCCATGTGATAAGAGAGCTCCAGACCTTTGTCGTACGGGACGGCGGTGATTCTGGCCCCATCGTTTTCTAAGGTAATGGTGCGGTAAAGAGTGAAAATCTGTCTTGGGGCTTCCTTATGTTCAACTACGCCTGCCTCTCTTATCAGCTGTACAAACACCAAAGAGCTGCCGTCCCCAGCGGGCATCTCCTTACCCGTTATCTCCACCAAGACATTGTCAATGCCCAGACCCGAAACTGCCGCCATAATGTGTTCAATGCCCTCCACCGCTGCACCCTCCCTCGCCAACAAGATGCGCCTCTTGTGGTCCTTAACATAGGCAACACCGGCTGGTATGGTAGGAGAACCGGGTAGGTCCACCCTCTGAAATTGTATGCCAGTATTGGGTGGCTGAGGTCTTAATCTTATAGATACCTCTTGACCGTGAAAAAGGCCGCGGCCATGGTACTCCACTATGCGCCCTATCGTTCTTTGACCTCGGTGCAAGCTATCCCTCGCTAGGACTTCCCGTTTAAGTACTGCACTACAATGCCCGTGACATCCAGGGCCTCGGAATAATAGAGAACCGTACCTATTCCTATCTTGAGCCTCAATTCCAGAAGGTCTGCGCTCTTTGTTTCGATAGTTTCCTTCTTTAATATAAGATCAAATTTTTGCTCTTTGCCTATAGCCTCTATCGCGTTGCTTATGTCCTGATAGAGCTCCTCATAGTACTCCTTCTCCTTCTCACCGAGATTCCTTCTGGCAACTTCTTCCTCCAACTGGAGGTAGAGCAGCTTCTTCTCCAACTCGGCCTCCAATTCCTTCCTGGCCGCGCTACCTTTCTCCAGGAGCTGCATCTCCTCCCTCAGACCTATCAGACTGTTCTGTTTCTCCGTGAGTTGCTCCTCCGCACGGGTCTTCAAGTCCTTAAAGCTCTCCTCCATCTCCACCCGCTTCTTGGAGTTTTCGAAGACCTCGTTAAGGTTTACCACACCTATTCTGAGATCCTTTGCAGACGCAATGGCAGGGAAAGCCATAACCACCACAAAGAAAACAAATATAAATTTACTTAACTTCATGGGCCTTTGTCCTTTCCAAATTTTCTCACTTCTACTATCCACCTCCACCAAGGTTGATATTGATGAGCTTGGTGTTGTCATCGGTCTCCTTCTTAACAGCGATGCCAAAATCCACGCCAAA
>MHZB01000024.1 GCA_001828605.1 Planctomycetes bacterium RIFCSPLOWO2_12_FULL_50_35
CTCACAAAAGGCATACCACAGCCTGTCGTTCTTGCGATACAGGTTGTGTATGTAACCGGAAAAGGTGTTGAAGAAACTTCGCATCTTACCTGCCATAATTATTTCCTGCATGAGGCCCATATCTATTTCATCCTCATAATCCAGAAGTCTGCCGCCTCCGGTTAGAAACCTTGCAACATGGTGTGCGGCAATCTGCCCGCTCCTCAGCGCATAATACAGCCCCTCACCGGTGAATGGGTCAGTGAGTCCCGCAGCATCGCCCACCAACACCCCCCAGCCGGAGGCAATCGGTTCTCCCAGCTTCCGGGTAGGTATCGGGTGTGCAAGGATACGTTCATCCTTTATCTTCATACCTTCTTTTTCGAGAAACACACGAAGGTAGGACTTAAGCGTGCCGGCCAGTTCACGCGGAACCATGGCACCCACGGTCAGGGTAGCCTCCTTGGGAAAAATCCAAGCATACCCGCCGGGTACAGTACCCCAATCAATTATAAAAACATCCTCAGTAATGTGGGCGTTGCCTGCTCCTTTCCTCAATTCGCAAATCAGCCCCATTTGAACCAGGGCAATCCCTCCGGGGTTTATGGCCCTTCTAACTATGCTCCCGGCCCCATCCGCTCCTACAACTGCATGGGCATCAAAGGCGTCTCGCCCGGTAAATACCTTGGTACGGTCAGCGGCAGGCTCCAGTGACAGCGCCTTCTCTCCCAGGAACATGATTGCACCCGCCTCCTGTGCGCGCCTGAGTAGAAGGTTGTCGAATCTCGCACGGTTTACCATGTAAGTGACGGGCGAACCGTATCTCCTGGTAAACCTGTCTCTCAACCGGCGCTGAAAGACCATACCGGATATCTTTCGCTCCACCACCTCTTCTATCCCAAACGGAAGAATGCGGATGGCCTTCAACTGTAAACCGCCCCCGCACACCTTGGCTATGGAAGGGTCTTTGCCCTCTAATATGGCAACGTTTACTCCCTTTTTGGCGAGCGCATAGGCGGTCATAGAGCCGGCAGGCCCTCCGCCTATTACTATACAATCGAAGGATTTTGGGGGCATATCAGATTGGAAGAAACTACATTATACGGGGGACGCTATTGCGGCAACGACCTCTTTAATGACACCCAACAGGGGGGAAGGGTAAACGCCCAGGACCAGGATGGTAATACCCAGCACGGCCAAAACCAATCTCCCCGCCATGGGATGAGACATCACCACCTCAGCCGCCCCTTCAGGCATTGCATACATCCTCAGCAGCAGTCCCAGGTAATAATACAGGGAGACGGCTGAATTCAGCACGCCTATAATGGCCAGCCCTATAAAGCCGGAGTTAACCGCCGCCCCAAACAGATAGAACTTCCCGATAAACCCCGCCGTAAGAGGAATTCCTGCCAGGGAGAGAAGACATACGGACAGGACTGCAGACTGTATGGGGTACGAGTAGGCCAGGGCCGTGTAGTCCTGCATGTTGACCCTCTCTTCAGACCCTTTCGACAGGTAGGCCACACAACCGAATGCGGCAAGCCCGGTAGTTGCGTATACCGCCATGTAAAGAAGGGCCGCCTCCATCGCCCTCTCGCCAAGCACAACCACAGCGACAAGCATGTAGCCAACGTGCGCAATACTGGAGTAGGCAAGCATCCTCTTAACGTTAGTCTGAAGCAGGGCGGATACATTGCCCACCGTCATACTTAAGACAGAGATCCACCAGAGCGCCGACACCCAATCCACGTGCGGTACAGAAAACGGGTCCGTGAAGAGCCTCAGCAAAAGGGCAAAGACGGCGACCTTACTCCCTGCCGACAGGAATCCGCTGATGGGCGTAGGGGCCCCCTCATAGACATCGGGCGCCCACATATGGAAAGGGACCATCGCCACCTTAAACCCCAGTCCCACCAGCATCATGGCTATGCCTACCTGTACGTGGAGTAACGCCTGTCCTCCGGACAACTTACGTCCTATAGTCACGAAATCAATCGCCCCTGTCGCACCGTAAACGAGGGCGATACCAAAAAGCAGGAAGGCGCTGGCAAAGGCCCCCGTGAGCATGTATTTGATTGCAGCCTCATTGGACACCCATCTCTCCTGCTGGGAGGCGACCAGGACGTAGGAGGACACGGACAAAAGCTCTATGGCCAGGAACATCAGAAGCAGGTCTCTGCTTGATACAAGCAGCATCATCCCCAAAGTGGCCAGCAGTATCAGCGGATAGTATTTCCCGCCGTCAACACCCGTGAGGTCCACGTAGCCCAGGGATATAAACATCGTTGCCGCCGCCACAAGAATAAAAATCGCATTAAAGAACACCGTGTAGCCGTTAATTGCCACCATGGATTCTTCATATGGCACGGCGACACCGTACTGGGAATATACCGCACACAGGGCAAGCAGCAGTCCTAAAAACGATACAATAAACACTGACAGCACATTGCGATAGAATGCGTCTATCAACAACGCAGCCACTGCAAACGTCACCACGATGAGCTGCGGCAGTATGGTACCCAGATTAACGATCGGAAGGGCTATCTCCATGGTTTATTCAGACTCACCTCTTTCAGTCTTAGCCAGACGGATACTATTTTCTTTTGCAGCATAGTCCATTTGTGCCGCTTCCTTCTTTACCTGTCCTACGAGTTTTAAGGCCGACGGCTCAATCCTATCCAACAGTATCTTCGGGTAGACACCAAGAACAACCACAACAATCGCAGGTATGGTAAGCGTAATGGTCTCTACCATGGAAAGGTCTTGCCAGGGCCTGGCACGGACAGGCGCCTTCTCGAGCATCACCCTCCAGAACATCCACAATAGATACACGGCGGTAAGCACCATCACAAAGGTAGCCAGCACGCCGTAAAGCACACCCACCTTGAATGCGCCGACAAATATCAAAAACTCACCGACAAAATTGCTTAACCCGGGTAGGCCCACAGAGGCAATGGTAAAGAACATAAAGAATCCTGCTAGCAGCGGCATGTCCTTCCATACACCGCCCAGTTGGGATATCTCTTTGGTCCCGCTCCTCTTATGAATCATGCCCACCACCATAAACAGCCCTCCGCTGCAGAGGGCGATTGAGACCATCATAAATACTGCACCGTCTATGCCCTGGACGTTAAAGACAAATATCCCGAGTATAACCAGCCCAACGTGGCTCACACTGGAGTATGCGATAAGCCTCTTCAAGTCGTCCTGCACAGTCGCAAGCATAGCGCCGTATAGATTGGCGATAAGCGCCAGCGTTACCACAACCGGGGCGTAACTTGTGGAGAACTCGGGGAACAGAGGGAGTAGGAATCGCAGAAATGCATAGGCGCCGGTCTTTATGAGTAACCCCGTAATGTCCACCGCCCCTGCCATCGGCGACTCTGCATGTGCGTCGGGCAGCCACGTGTGGAACGGGAATAGCGGTGACTTTACGGCAAATGCCACAAAAAACGCCAGCCCCATAGGCAGCAAGGCGTGTGGAGGAACGGGCGTTTCGTAAAGCTTGGTTATATCAAAAGTGTACTCCCCTGCCTGGGCATGATGGAAGAAATACAGGGCAAGTATAGCTACCAACATAAGCAGGCTGCCGCCCATCGTGTATATTATAAGCTTCAGCGTGGCATAGCGCCTGTTCGTGCCCCCCCAGATGCCCACGAGTAAATACATCGGAATAAGCATAACCTCCCAGAAGGCATAGAATAGCAGGAGGTCCAAGGCCAGGAATATACCGATGAGACCCGTTTCTAAAAGTAGAAGGAAGCCGTAAAAGAGGTCCTGCCGCCTCCCCTCCTGGTCCCAAGAACTGAGCATGGCAACAGGGACCATAAACGTCGTTATCATCACCATGAACAGGCTCAACCCGTCCACACCCAGGTAGTAGCTTGCGCCCAGTTCGGGTATCCAGGCCGATTTCTCCACAAGCTGCATATCGGCCGACGTCGGGTCAAACGACCTGAAAAGTACGATGGACAGCCACAGATTTGCCGCACCCACCAGGAGCGCCAGGGTCTTCGGTAAGAAATCACCCCGCCAGGGTATAAAGAATATGAGCGCGGCCCCTACCGCCGGCAGGAATATTAACATTGACAGAATTGGCCAGTTAGATACGTCCATAGCAATATCAACCTAGATATAAAGGATTATGATTATTGCGCCCAACACCATTACCGTTGCATACCAGCGCACTAACCCCAGCTGTAAACTCGATATAATACTGCCGCCGCCTAAGAGCGAACCTGCAACACCCCTTACGGCATGGTCTATCACGGCGGTATCCACAGCCTTCCAGAAGAATTCAGACATCAACATATAGGTATCTATGAAGACCGCCTTATAGACCTTATCAAAGTACCATGCGTTTGTGAGGATGTTATAAACTGCACCAAACTTATCACTAAGCATGGCAGGCACCTCCCTGCCTTCAGGTGTAACATAGAAAAAGTAGGCAAGGCCGACACCGCTGAAGGCCATAACGGCCGAGACCAGCATCAAAAGCATCTCCGGCGACCCTGCAGGGGCATGCCCTTCTCCCTCAGCCAAGGTTTCTGCAGTTACACCTTCAAGGACTTTCTCACTCTCAGCAGCCTCCTCACTTTCGACAACCGCGGTCTCATCCTCCGCTGCCAGGGCGACACCCTTATTTGAAGGTTCGGCCGTGGCGTGAACCTCAGGGTTGCCGAAGTTCGGCGCAAGGAAGTTGCTTATACGGTCGCCGCCGCCGAGCACGTGCGGGACACCCATGTATCCTCCCACGGCCGCCAGCAGGGCAAGCAGCACAAGGGGTATAACCATCACCGTCCCGGGGTGATGAATGTGCACGTCCCATCTCTTCTCACCGAAAAAGGCCATAAATATAATCCTGAAGGTATAGAAGCCCGTCATACTAGCCGTAATGACTATAAGGGCCCACATCAAAAATCCGCCGTTGACAAAAGTGGCGTGAAGGATGGCGTCCTTGCTGAAGAAACCCGCAAGCCCCGGTATACCGGACATGGCCAATGCGCCTATGGTAAACGTATAGAAGGTGGCGGGTATATACTGCCTCAGTCCGCCCATATTCCTTATATCCATCTCGTCGTGGAGGGCATGAATGACCGCGCCGGAACCCAGGAACAAAAGGGCCTTGGCAAAGGCATGGGTAAGCAGGTGGAATACGGCCGCCGCAGGGGCGCCCACCCCCAGGGCCAGGAACATATGCCCAAGCTGACTTACGGTGGAATATGCCAATATCCTCTTTATATCCGTGTGCACCAGCGCCACCGTGGCAGAGATGAAGGCGGTCAGCAGGCCAGTTATCCCAACTATCTGCAACGATACCGGTGACAGCTCAAATATGGGGTAGCACCTGGCCACCAGGTATACGCCTGCGGTCACCATGGTGGCGGCGTGTATGAGTGCGCTGACCGGTGTAGGCGCTTCCATTGCATCGGGCAGCCACGTATGCAGAGGTATCTGTGCGGATTTGCCCACCGCCCCGGCAAAAATAAGGAGGGCTATCCACATGGCCATCCTCGAATCAATGACCTTTGCCGGGTCTTCAAACACGCTGTGGAAGTGGATGGTGCCGAACTGCACAAATACCAGCATTATACCCAGGGCAAAGAAGAAGTCGCCGAAGCGGGTGACCACAAAGGCCTTCAGACCCGCTGCCGCCGCCGTGCGCTTCTCATACCAGAAGCTTATTAAGAGATACGAACAGAGGCCGACGCCTTCCCAGCCTATGTACAGGACCAGGAAATTGCCTGCCAGCACCAGGGTCAGCATGAAGAATACGAAGAGGTTTAAATAGAAGAAGTAGCGGGCAAAACACTTGTCCTTCTCCATATAACCGACGGAATAGACGTGGATGAGGAAGCTCACGCCGGAGACCATGGTTATCATGGCCATTGAAAGCGGGTCCAACAACAGGTCTATAGGCGCCAGGAAGTTGCCCGCCGCTATCCACTGGAACACACAGAACTCTATCATCCTATCTTCGGGCGGCAGGTCGAGGAAGGCCCTGAAAATACATACCGAAAGCGCAAAGGCCAGCCCGATACTGCCGCAGCCGACTATGCTGACTATCAGATTGCCTGCCCTGGCACCTAAGAGGCAATTGAATATCGCCCCAAAGAGGGGTATGGCCGGTACAAGCCATAGGAGGTCAAAGACCTGTCTGCCCTCTACCACTTAAGCACCTCCATTTTATCTGCATCCAGGGTGGACCTGTTTCTGAACACAAGGACTACAATGGACAGACCTACCGCAATTTCCACCGCCGCTACAACCATTGCAAAGAGCACAAAGACCTGTCCCTCGAGTGAGCCAAGCTGCCTGCAAAACGTAATGAAGGTAATCCCGGCGCCGTTTATCATGAGCTCTATGCACATAAGGAGCACGATTATATTGCTCCTGACAAGAAAGCCCAATACACCCAAACTAAACAAAGTGGCGCCCAGCACAAGATAGTGGGTCGGGCCTATCTGTAAGAGAGATTGTATAACCTCAGGCTGCAAACCATCTCCTCCTCTGCAGGGGCTTGATTTATCAACCCCATACCGAAATGGTACGGGGTCAAACCCGTTATAATTACCCAACACGGGCGCAATTTATTGCGCCCCTACACGCAAAAGACTAACGCTTTACGGCAAGCATCACCGCCCCTACCACGGCAACCAGCAGGAGGACCGACGCAAGCTCAACCGGGACTAAATATTGGGTGTAAAGGACGCTTCCGATGGACTTAATACTGCCGAAGTCCGCCGGAACGGGTGCATTCTCAAAACAACTGCAGGAAAACAGCGATACAAGCACCCCGGCAAATATTACTGCCACAAGCACACTAAACACCCCGAGAAGGTCGGGGCGCAGCCGTTTATGCTCGGTCTCATCGTACCTGAACATCATTACGACAAACAGCAAAAGGACCATGATAGCCCCTGCGTACAATATCACCTGCACTATCGCCAGAAACGGGGCGCTCAACATGGCGTATATCCAGGCAACGGTCAAGAGCGTAATTATCAAGGACAGCGCGCTGTACATGACCTTATTTTGCAGTACCACCGACGCCGCCGAGATGACGGCTATGGCAAATGCCGTATAAAAGAATATCTGTTCCATATGTCTAGTAAAGTCCCAGGGGGTTTACCTTGGGTGCGCCTCCGCCGGGTGCGTTCAGACTTCGCTGATAGCCCGGCAGCGGTCTCTGTTTTATCAGGACTTCCTTATTGTAGTTCAGCTCTTCCCGGCTGTAGCTGGCCTCGGGAATCTCCCCGGTGTCCATATACATGGCGTCCACCGGGCATGCCTCTTCGCACATCCCGCACCAGCAGCACCTGGTTATGTCTATCTCGAAGCTCTCCGGACATTTTTCAATCTCCGGGTCTTCATGCTCGGCGGCCACTATGTGTATACACTGCACCGGGCACACCGTCTCGCAGAGCATACAGGCCACACACCTTGTAGAGCCGTCCGGCCTCGTATTCAGCCTGTGTTTCCCGCGCCACCTCTTTGACATCGGGATTTTCTGTTCTGGATACTGTATCGTTACGGCGGCAGGCACATCCAGGTAAAGGCCGAACAGATGGGCTGTATGGTAATACATGTTCCTCGTAAAGTGACGCGTCGTTATCATCAGCCCCCTAATTATCTCAAACAGATACAGGCTCTCCAGGAGGCTTAATTTTTCACTTACTATCTTCACTTTATTATCCTCTAGAAAACAATCAGCAGAAAACCAGTCAACACCACGTTAAGCAAGGCCAGCGGGAGCAAAAACTTCCAGCCGAAATTCATGAGCTGGTCGTACCTGAACCTGGGCAGTGTCCATCTAATCAATAACATAAACCAGCAGAAGAATATCACCTTCAGGCCAAAGGCCAGCACCTGCAGGGGCACCACCAGGAGGTGGGGTAAATGTATAGAAAACAGGCCCGGAACAAACAACCCATTATCGTTCAGAAACGGTACCTGCCACCCGCCGAAATAGAGCGCCGTCACAACCCCGGCCACGGCAACTATCTCTATAAACTCCCCCATCCAAAAGGCGCCGAACTTCATGCCGCTGTATTCAGTAAAATAACCGATTATCTCCGACTCGCTCTCCGGCAGGTCGAAGGGCGTACGCTTGGTCTCCGCCACGGCCGCGGCAAAGAATATCAAGAAGCCCAATGGCTGCGCCACAACACCCCAGTAAGGGATAATGCCTAATACGTATTGACCCTGCGCCCTTGCAATGTCATCGAGCTCTATGGAGCCGTAAACCATTATCACGCCCACTATGGAGAGTGCGAGGGCCAATTCATAAGATATTACCTGGGCCGCCGCCCTGACGCCTCCCAAGAGCGACCATTTGTTATCCGAAGACCACCCGGCCAATACCAGGCTGTATATACCCAGCGATCCAAATGCCAGAACGAACAGGACGCCCACGCTCAAATCTACTATCTGAAGCTGGATGTTTAAACTTCCGACATGGAGGGTATCCCCAAAGGGGATGACGGCGAAGACGATAAGGGCCGCAAAAAGGGAGAGAAAAGGCGCCAGGGTATGTATAAGCGGGTTCCCCTGCGGAGGTATCCAATCCTC
>MHZB01000025.1 GCA_001828605.1 Planctomycetes bacterium RIFCSPLOWO2_12_FULL_50_35
ACCTCGACCAGACCCGGTATGGTGTATTTCTTGGCCTCCATGGATATATTGATACCAAGTTCCTTCGCAGTACCTGTGGTGATGGGGCCTATACTGGCAAAGCGCACCTTGCCGTTCAGCCTGGTCAGATTTTTTTTGCCTATCAGCTGTACAAAATTTCTGACGGTGGAAGAACTGGTAAAGGTCACCACGTCAACTTCTCCCGCCATCAATCTATCCAGTAGTTTCTTGTCGCCCGCCTCTGCCAGTACCGTGCGATAGGCGGTAACCTCTACGGCCTCCGCACCCAATTTATTCAACTCTTCCGGAAGAAAGCTCCTGGCAATATCGGCCCTGGGCATGAGGACTCGTTTCCCCCTGAGGTCTTCCCTCCGCTTAAGTTCTTCCAGAACCTCTTCTGCCACATATTTTGACGGCTGACAATCTACGTTCAAACAATGCTTCCGCACCTCATCGGCAGTCGCCGGGCCGATTGCGCATATCTTTACGCCCTTAAGCTCCCGCGCGTCCATCCCAAGATGTGACAGCCGACGGAAAAACGCCTCTACCCCGTTCACACTGGTAAAAATAACCCAGTGAAATTTGCTGAGATTACGAACAGCATGGTCAAGAGGTGAAATGTCCTCCGGCTCGGCAATCTTAATGGTAGGAAACTCAATTACCCTGGCGCCCAGCTCTTCCAGTTCTCTGGCAAAATCGCTCGCCTGGTCCCTGGCCCTGGTAACAACTACGGTTCGTCCATAGAGCGGCCTGGTCTCAAACCAGTTCAGATGTTCCCTGAGCTTAACTACTTCACCAATAATCGTAATGGCAGGGGGGGCAATGTCCTTGGCCTTTTCCAAGATGTCTCCCAGGGTGCCCACCACCGTCTTTTGTTGCGGGGTGGTTCCCCATCGTATTACCGCTACAGGGGTGTCCTTGGGCCTGCCGTTCTCAAGAAGTTTTTCTACTACGTAAGGCAGATTTTTTATGCCCATGTACACGCCAAGGGTGCCGACCGCGGTACTCAGCTTATCCCATGGCAGGGCGCTTCCCCCTTTTTCAGGGTTTTCGTGTCCTGTTATCAGTCCGAGGGTAGAAGTATAATCCCTATGGGTCACAGGTATACCTGCATAGGCCGGGGCAGCAATGGCAGCAGTAATACCGGGAACGATTTCGAAGGTGATACCCTTCTTCGCAAGACACATGGCCTCTTCCCCACCCCTGCCAAACACAAAGGGGTCTCCGCCCTTCAGCCTTACTACAGTCCTATCCTGTTGTGTCTTCTCCACAATAAGGTCGTTTATCTCGTCCTGTTCAAGTGTGTGTCGGCTCCCTTGCTTGCCCACATATATGATTTCTGCATCCTTTTTTGCGTATTTGAGCAGTTCCTCGCTCACAAGATGGTCATATATTATGACATCCGCCTTTTTTATGCACTCAGCGCCTTTTACTGTAATAAGACCCGGGTCGCCGGGTCCGGACCCCACCAGATATACCTTCTTCACTCTAATACCCCTTCTATTTACTCGATGGCCTTGCCACATTGAGGGTGCCGCAGGGTTTAAACCCTGCGGCACCCTCCCTGCGCCCATTCTATCTATTTGATTTCCTTGCGATAGCCTCTCCTGCTATCTCCTTTACCTTGTCATCCACATCGCCATTGACGAGCTTTGCCAAAATCGTCTCAGCCCTGCTGCCACCTATATGCCCTATAGCCCACACGACAGCCTGTCTCACCCTTGAGTCCCCATCATAAATTGAACGTACAAGTGACGGTATCGCCTTGGAATCGCCTATCCAGCCCAACGCCAGGGCAGCCCTCTCCCGAACCCTTGCGTCATTGTCCCTTAACGCCCGCACAAGTGCCGGTATGGCAGGACGTCCTATCCTTATCAAGGCCCAAGTACTCTTCCTCCTAATGAGGTCTTCATCGTCCCTCAAGGTGGTCAAAAGAACCTCCAGTGACTGATCCCCAATTGAGGAGAGGGCCCACGCAGCCTGTGAACGGGCCCACAAAGAATATTGTGCCCCTGAATTTTCCGTCAGGAATTCACCAAGTTTCTTTGCCGCACTAGGGTCTCCAATCTTACCCAGTGCACTGGCACAAGCGCCCTTTATTCTCCAATCAATGCCTTCGTCCATCACCCGGACAAGATCGCCTACAACGCTGGGGTCGCCAATTTCACCAAGCGACCTTGCGGCATCGTACCTTACAGGCGGCATCTTATCATACACCAAGCGCTCCCGCAAAACGCCTGCTGATTCGACCTGTCGAAATCTACCGAGAGAGAGCGCCGCATCTCTCCTGACCTCTACATCTTCATTCTCGCCTTCCAGCAGCTTATACAACTCAGGCATGACACTATAGTCGCCAATAAGTCCAAGGGCCCACACCGCATTGTCTCTTATCGCCGGCTTCCCGGAATCCAATGCCCCTACAAGGCGCGGCACCACAACAAAAGGAGGAAGGGCCGTCATATCGAGCGCGGCCATCCTGGAATCGTCAGCCTCCTCACCACTCATCGTGACCTTGCCGACGATTCTCCCAAAAAATCCCTTCTCGTCTATTCCCGGCTCATACAGCTCCTGACTCAGGGAATTTACATCCCTACGAATGGATTCACGGCGGGAGAGTTTCCCGGAACTATCCGTTTGTTCCTCTTCAGTGCGCCCCATAAGCAGCTTATAAAGGGTGCCGACAGGGTCAAGAAAATCTATGGAGCTTTTTCGCTCATCGGCAAACATTTCCTCATCCGCCCCTTTGCCGTACATACGACCATCGAACGGCACAGTAACCAGGGGACTGCGCTTCTGTATCCTCCTTATCGTCCTGCGTCTGTCTTTTGCACCCAATGCGTCGTTTGTCACTGCAGGAAAATCCACCAGTATGATGTCCGGGCCCTTCGCAATCACCTTCCGTATCTTCTCCCGGTCGTCGCAATTCAAGACGGAAGTCATGACGTCTTTTAATTGAGTATGTGCCTGTTTGATGTTTGACGGCGTTAATTCCTCCGGAGTGATGTACACGAGGTCCGGTCCCCCAAGCGAAGGTTCCGCCTCTTTCAAATTACTCAATACGCCCCAGAAATAGACGTCCTTCATCATCTCCAGGCTTTGTACAAGGGCCAATATGTCGCTTTCAACCCCTCCGTCCTTGACGTCGAGTATAACCTTAATGCCGTTTACCTTGGCAAACCTCAACACTTCCCTGAGAAGAGGGACCGTTTCACCCTGAAACCGCTTACCAAGCCATGAACCGGCATCATAGACAGCGAGCTCCTCAGAAAGGATGTCGCCCACAACTCCTTTACCGTTGGTGGTCCGGTCAATAGTTTCGTCGCTCATAATAACCAGTTCTCGGTCCTTCGTCCCTCGTACGTCTACTTTAATGGCACCCGCACCCTGCTCCACAGCCAATTCAAAGGCATAAAGGGTATTTTCGGGGGCCTCTTCCAATACGCCTCCGTTTGCGGCTATCAATACCTCTTTGGGTGGTTCCGGTAAGGCGGGAGTCGCAAATAGACACTGCAAGATAAAAATCCAGCAAGAAAATATAACTATTCTACTTCTCAACGTTGTACCCCTTGTACAAACTCTGCTGCCGCTAAGGTGTTAATGGCAGGGACGCACCGGAATCTCGCCCCTCAAGAGGTATCTGCCAGTGAGGTTTTTCCCTCCAACTAAGACGCTGCGTCTCAGGGTCGTAGTATACCCTTTTTGCAAAAGTCCTGGCCTCTTTTCTCCTTACCTCAGCAGTCGGCGTACCGCTCAGAATCATTTTGTTGTACTTCCAGTCCCACTCCATAACGTCACCAAGGGCCTCAATTCCACCTTCCTTCGTATCACTATAGACCACGTCCCCCAAGGCAACCACACGTTTTATTTTGTTGTCCTCGTCAACAAAGGCATTGAGTCTGTTGCATTCCACCTGCTGTTGGCCCTTAATGGCCAGCACGTTTTCGAAGAAACTAATTTCCCCATTCTTCTCGTCCCTGACCATCTTCTTGAACCAGCTTATGTTCGTCATGCCTTTTCCTTCAGACCCTTCGGCTTCAGACCCTTCGGCTTCTTCCTTACCCTGTACATACAGCGTACCTTCTCCCAAAACCTCAATAAGACCGGTGTCCATATCCCAAATTACCTCATCTCCGTAAACCTCTCTGAGGGCATCCTCTTTTTTCTCCACCATATACGCCCCGCCCGTCGCCCTGAGACTCTTTACCTTGAGACCTTCTTCTTGTTTAAAATTAATGACGAGTTCCTGACTGTTAAGCTTGAAATCTTTTCGGCTTAACTGGACATCCTCTTCAAAAACTGCCGTTCCCTTAGATTTCTCGAATCTCATCCTGCCCTTCCACGCAATGGTGACATTCCCGGAACCTAACATACCGTCCTCAGAATCATCGTCTTTAAACCCCTTGGTGGTCAATTGGCCGCTCTGCGGGGCATCCACCTTGTCTTCCTTCTGGTTAAACAGCATCTTGGGCGAAATCATGGACGTCTTCTTCTCGAAGAATGCAGCGTTGGGTGTTCCCTTAATGGTGGTAGCGTTTGTAACTGCATCCCAAAAGAGGGTATCGCCTTTAGCCACTTTAACACCGTCTGAGGCCGTAACGCTGCCTTCCGCAACGATCATCTTTGGTTTATCGGCACCCTTGTCAAAAACTATCACCATCTTGTCTGTCGTCATTGTAGAGCTGCCTCTCCTGACTTTTACATCGTCATGAAAGGTAACCATGTTCGGTTCCTTTTCAAACACCATCTTCCCGCTGCATCTTATGTAAACCCTTTCAGAGGTTTCTTTCTTCTTTTCGCTCTCCCCAAAAGAAATCATAAACAGGTTGCTCTCTGCGCCCTTTATCTCGGCCACAACGGACTTTTCTATCCACATCCTTCCACTGGACAGTTCGGCCTCCATGCCCACGCCCTCTATGTTCATCCTGTCACCATGAACGACGACCGGGCTGTCCGTACGCGCCTTCTTTTGGTCCGGATAGTATGAGAGACGGTCTGTCTCCAGCGTGGTGTTGCCTCCCAATCTTACCACTACGTTCTTTGTCAAGACGCCGATGTTGGACAGTTTGTCCATTTCTCCCTCTCTGGAGGTTATCACCACGTCCCGAGGCTCAGAGGCATCCGTATCCTTTTCCATGTCCTTGGTAGTACCTTTTAGGCGAATCTCCGGCCTGTCTATCTTGTAAACCTGGTCATTTATAAGAAATGCCTCATTACCCTGAATGGTGAAGACCTCTTTCCCGGCCTCGTCATAGCTCGGAAGATAAAAATCGTTGATATACTGGCTTACCTGCGACTCTTCCCCTGCAATCCTTTGAAGTTCGGTATATGACTTTCCCTTGTAAGACCCATCCGTACTATCCCCTCCTACCATGGCGAACCTGTTGGGAATGACGCCAAAAATCGACAATAAGGCGGCAATAAAGAGGCAGCCCAGTATAGCAAACAGTATTATCCTTTTCTTACTTATAACCATCTCTAGCGTCCTACAGGTATCTCTTCAGTATCTCTTCCCACTTACCCTGGGCTTTCAATATCTTCTCCACCACTTCTCTTACTGCGCCCCCTCCACCCGGAGCCTTTGTTACATAATCCACCTTGCTTAACACCTCCTCCGGGGCATCCGGCACGGCTACAGAAAAACCAACCCGCCTCAGCACCGGCAGGTCTATCAAGTCATCCCCGATATAGCAGACCTCGCTGTCCTTTATTTTATGCCTCCCAATTATCTTTTCGTAGGCATCCAGCTTAAACTGGGCACCCTGATGCACGTCGCTTATACCGAGTTCTTTCGCCCTGTGCTCAACGGCACGAGAGTTCCTGCCGCTTATAATAGCGGACTTAAGCCCCACACGGTGCCAGTAGGTTATCCCCGAACCGTCTTTCACGTGAAAGACCGTCTGCTCTTCCCCGCTGTCGCTGCAGAATATCCTGCCATCGGTAAGCACCCCGTCCACGTCGATAATCATCAGCTTTATGTCTTCCAATCCCACTTTTCTCAGTATCCCACGTCCAAGAGGTCTTGTACATCCACTATACCCACAGGCACGCCCTTTTCATTAACGACCGGAAGCTGGTCTATCTTGTATTCCCTGAGGACCCTGTAGACGTCGGCGGCAAGAGAGCCTGTCTTGACGGTCCTTGGTTCTTTGGTCATCACCTTGCTTATCGGCCTATTGAGAAAGTCGTGTCCATCCTGCAGCCGCCTTCTGAGGTCGCCGTCGGTGAAGAAGCCGCAAAGCCGTCCCCTAGAGTCTACGATGCTCACAGCGCCCGGCCTGCCCTTGGTATAAGTCATGGTCTTAAGCGCCTCAGTAACTAAAGCAGACCCAGATATAACGGGATTGCCATCCCCTGTACGCATAACCATGTCAACGGTGAGCAGCTTTTTGCCCAGTTCCCCGCCCGGGTGGTAAGCGGCAAAATCCTCCTTCCCAAGGTCCCTCCTTTTAAACACGGTAAGGGCCAATGCATCTCCAAGGGCCAGCATGGCCGTGGAACTTGCGCTCGGCGCCAGACCCAGGTGGCACGGCTCCTCTACCTTTCCTATGTCCAGCACCACATCGCTGTGGAGCGCAAGGGTAGATTCCCTTTCACCCGTTATGGCTATCACTTTTGCACCTATCTTCTTCACGTGAGGCAGCAGCAACACCACCTCTGTCTGCCCGCTGTTGGAGAATGCCAGCACTATGTCTTCCTTAACCACCCTGCCCAAATCACCGTGCCGGGCCTCCGACGGATGAAGCCAGTAAGACGGGGTCCCCGTTGAGGCCAGCGTGGCAGAGACCTTTTGGCCCACTATGCCGGCCTTGCCGATGCCTGTCACCACCACACGCCCACAACAACCTAGTATAATGTCTACCGCCCTCTGGAAGCTGTCATCAAGCCTGTCGACAAGATTCCGGACAGCCTGGGCCTCGAGTTCCAAGACCCGTCTGGCAAACTTGATGTCTTCGCTGGCTTTCTTCACAAATTCCTCCGTTAAAACAATAAATTGAGCCCTCTGAAAAGTGTTACCTCACAGGGTTCAAGCTCAATTGTACCTCCCCCTTGAGGGAGGGGGGAAATTTAGAGGCACCAACAGACTTTCTCATAAATTCTTAATTATATGCCCTTAGTGAATATTATTCAAGGAGAAAGACCTGCCCTAAGATGGGATACCGTCTTGAGTTAAGGGGTTAATACCACACCAAATAGAAAGTAGTCCCCGTAGTCGCGTCGGCCGTGTCCGAGAACCGCTGTGACAGCAGAACTGGATACGGCCCCGTCCAGGTCGGTTTTGAATGGCATTTTTGGTAAGCGGGTGATATAAAAATTGATAAGCGTCGTACGTGCGAGACAAACTCGCACGCCACATTTCATACGAATAACAACTTATGTATCAATTATGAACGATACGATACACACGAATACAAGCCTTAAAAAAGAACAGAGGTTAAGAAAAAGAAAAGACTTCGAGAAGGTGTTCGAAGAGGGGACGGTCTTCCGCTGCAAAAACCTCAATGCCTACGTGCTCCCAAATTCTCTGGATTTCTCACGCATCGGCCTAGTGACGGGCAAAAAGGTCGGCCATGCCGTGGAACGTAACCGTATCAGACGCCTGCTCAGGGAATGTTTTAGG
>MHZB01000026.1 GCA_001828605.1 Planctomycetes bacterium RIFCSPLOWO2_12_FULL_50_35
TCTTCGGCGTGCTGTCTGACTGAACAGGTGTTAAAGAGTATGACGTCTGCAGATGCCTCATCGGGGGCGATTCGGTAGCCTTTTTCCATAAAAATTCCCAGGGAGAGCTCCGAGTCCGCCTTATTCATCTGACACCCGAATGTGGTTATGTGGATGGATTTAGCGGTCATTTTTATATTTTAGAATCAAAGCGTCAACTTTTTGAGAGATAACATCTGGGTAATTTTTAAATTTACAGATGATTTGTAACTTACAATTTTCGATTTTCCTAGGATGTCCAATAAACAATCCATCTATTGTTGCAATATTTTTAGAACTGGACATTTCGATCCGCTCATTATAGTCAAAAGCTTGATTTAAAATATCGGCTTCATTATTACAGTAAAGTTTTGCAATAACCCTTGTAAGAACTAAATCTCGTTTGTGTTCAATACCATTAATAACATCAAAAGAAAAATGGAGACCATACAAATAAGGAAACTTTTGTTGATCGAACTGTGGATGATCTTTACGGTCTTTTATGTCAAAACTTTTGATACTGATAGTTGGTTTAACAATAGCAGTTTGGATATTTCCTTCATTGGAAATTCTCAATGCTCTGGTATAATCTTCACTAAAAACCATGCTTGGTTTTTCAGGGAACCATTTTTGTTGGAGGTATGAGCTCAAACAAGATAGGGCATATAAGATAACTGCGGTAGGTAAAATAATCCCCCACGACGATCTATTAGAGTCTACCCGGCTGGAAATCAACAAAATTACAAGAAATAAGACAAAAAGTATAATGTGGAAAACGATTTTCATTTCATTACTTAAACGTACTAAACGCGCTTTGTGACTATGTAGCTACTGTTGCTACAATTGCTCTGATTATTTAATCTCTCAGGGTGCCACAGGTTTCAGAGTTATATGTCATCCGCAGGGCTAAAGCCCTGCGGCACCCTTCTACTTACTGTAGTGGTAAAGCAAGCTCGACTTAGGGCAGAGTGAACTCTGCCGCTACAATCTTAGCAGAGCAAGCTCTGCCACTACAAAGACTGAAAGAAATATGAAATTAGACCTTTGCAAAATTCTGCATAACTGCCATTCTGAGGGAGCAAAGCGACCGAAGAATCCAGAGGTGCAGCGTCCGATCGGTTCGGCTGAGCGGTTCGGCCCTGAGGCTTCGACAGGCTCAGCCCCTGAGTTAACCGAAGGGCTCACCACCGAAGGGCTCACCGCCGAAGCCTCTGCATCGGACGTACTCGAAAACGTCTGGTGCAGAGCCCCGACGCTACAAAAACCAGATTCTCCACCGCACCCGGAATTACATACAGTAACAGTATTAGTAGACTTTCGCAGAACTATCGGAATAGTCAGTTCCCGGATTCTTAATTTTGCAGCCGCTCAAGTTCTTTCGTAATTTTGTCAATCAACCGCGTAAGTTTTTCTCGAAGGTCCTCGCTCAGTACGCCAAACTCCTCTTTCAACAGTTTCTGCAGGTTCTCCAGGTCTTCTTTCAACTCTTTGCGCATCTGCTCCCGTTCGGCCTTTTGCTTGGCGCGACGCTCGTCCCGGGTGGCTTCCATCTCCTGCCGCTGTTTGGCCCTTAGTTCTCCCATTTCTAACTTCTGCTTGGCGCGTAATTCAGCCATCTCCTGCTGCTGGCGCTGTTTAAGGTCATTTTTGCCTGCGTCAGCAGGCTCAGGAGCCGGACTGGACTCCTCCTTAGCAGGGGCAGTTTCGGCAGGTACGGGAGCTGAAGGCTCTTTCGCTTCCTGGGCAGGTGTGATTTCTGAAGCCGGAGGGATTGGAGGCAGCTGCTCTTCCTGAGCATGGGCAGCTGTGCAAAGGGTCAAAGAAAATATCATAAAGACAAGTGTTATGTTATATCGCATTTATTTACCTCATTATGGGTTAGATAATGGTGAGACAATCTCTGTCGTGACATGGGGTAAGAATGATTATGCCTTAGACGGCACTTCTGATTCTTCCAGGAACCCGCGGACACATTTCTCGACATCTTCCATGGTTATGTCCGTGTCCTTGCAGTAGCCGTGGGGCCTTAGGTTAGGTACGGAAAATATGGCCTTCGGGAATGCGGCCATTAACCCGATGCGGAGTTCCTTCTCGCATGCTATGGCCACCACCCCGCGGATATCTTGTGACTTAACCCTCTGCAGTGCAGCTCTGCCGCCGGTGGCCACAGCCAGTTGAACGCCGTATTTCTCAGACAGCGCTATCAGGTTCATTACCTTACACTTGCCGCATCGCTTGCACTCATTAAGGTCAAGGGTTATCTTTTGTGGGCATTTTGACCATTGGATGCAGTGTGGGAACATAATAAGCAGGCTGGAGGGCGGGCACTTAGAGCCCTTCAGTTTCTGTAACATATTGCTAAGTGAGACAAACTTAGCGTCTAGTACTTCTCCAATGGACATGTTCTTTTTCCGTTAAAATGAGACCTCTGTAAGACCTTACATAAATTGTCATTCTCCGCTTCACTCGGAATGACATGCAGTATTTATGGGATTTTTGCAGTGGTCTCTAAGTAAAGATTTACCCCATTTTATAAAGGGCTGGGTGAAAGTCAAGGGTGTTTATTACGGCGTAAAGCACTCTCCCCCGTCTATCTGATGGCCCCGGAGGTATTCCTGTGCCGTCATCACCCTGCCGCCCTCCGGTTGGAGCTTGGTTATCCATAGTGAGCCGTCTGCCGTGGCTACCTGTACGCCGTGGGCTGAGGTATTGAGTACAGTTCCCGGTTTGCAGATTTCTTGTGGTGTCTTTTGTGTCTCCAGGTGTGAACACAGGATGATGAGCCTCTTCTTTGACATGCCGTCTTGGTCGGTAATGAATGAGAAGGCGCCTGGTTTCGGGTTCATCCCGCGGATGAAATCATGTATCTTTTCTGCAGGCTGATTCCAGTTGATGAGGCCGTCCTGTTTCTTTAAGCGAGTGGCATAGGTTACTAATTCCTTCCGTTGAGGGGAATAAGATACGGTGGATTGTTTGTAGGCGTCGAGCACCTTTATCAGGAGGTTTCCTGCCGCCTCTGAGAGCCTTGGCTCCAGGTCTCCAGCCGTATCGTCAGGGCCTATATCCACGGCCTCTTGGAGGATGATGTCGCCGGCATCCATTTCATATACTACTTTCTGAGCCGTGACGCCCGTTGTCTTTTCGCCGTTTACAACGGCCCATATAATGGGTGCAGCCCCGCGGTACTTGGGCAGCAGTGAGGCGTGAAGGTTGATGCAGGCGATTTTTGGGATTTCGAGAAATTCTTGCGACAACTTCTGGCCGAACGCAACCACGACGATCAGGTCCGGGCCCATATCCCTAAGCTCTCTGAGGGTCTTTGGATCGTTGACGTTCTCCGGCTGCATTACTTTCAGACCAAGTTTCTCGGCCAACTGTTTTACGGGCGGGGGGGATGCGTGTTTAAGGTGTCGGCCCTTGGGCCTGTCCGGTTGTGTGATTACGGCAATTATGTTATGCGAGGTTTCTGCAAGGCGCCTGAGGCTGGGCAGTGCAAAGTCCGGTGTTCCCATAAAGACGACGTTCATGATTGATATAAGTTCTCCGAACGGTGCGCAACTGCGGGGGACTAAAAGGACGGTTTACAGGCTGCGAGTGATGGCTACCCCTTCTTTGTATATCGCCTCCAGCTCTTTGATCCTTCTCGAGTTTGCTATGCTGCTGGCGGGGGTCATCTTGTCTATGATTAAGACACCGTTGAGATGGTCTATCTCGTGCTGCCACACCCGCGCCTCAAGGCCGCTCGCCTCTAGCGCCAACTCATCTCCCTCAAGATTGTATGCCGATACTTTTACCTTCTCTGACCTCGGTATTTTCCCGAAGACACCGGGCAGGCTGAGACAGCCTTCTTCTTCCAGCGACTCACCCTCTTGGTGGATTATAACAGGGTTTATGTAGACGCGCTCGCCGGCCTTCTCGCCGGTGGGATCTTTTACCAGGAGCCTTACGGGCCAGCCTGCCTGGGTGGCGGCAAGCCCTATACCCTCGGCCTGGTACATGAGTTGGAGCATAACTTCTGCCTTTTCTCGGAGGTCTTCGGTTATCTCCTTTACGGGTTTGGCCTTCTGCCTAAGTCGTGGGTCAGGGTAAATTAATATATTCATAGTTGGGTACGATTCAAAGATATATTAAATTGAATGGCCCCTTGGATGCCCATAAAAACCAAGTATAGCAATCATGTGGCAGTAATGCAAGGGGCGGTGGGTTTATTTCTGTTGACAGACGGTCTTTAGTGTAATAAGTTACTTAACTTTGATACTTGTGGAGGATATTATGACACATAGACCAACGTCTGCAAAGAGTCTGAGACAAAATATAAAGCGCCGGGCCGGTAACCGTACTGCGATATCCAGGCTGAGGACGCAGTTAAAGAAATTCGCTAAGGCCACTGAGGCAGGTAACACAGCGGCTGCCAGGGAGGAGTTGCGTATTACCGTTAAGGCGCTTGATCAGGCGGCAGCCAAGAGTCTCATCAAAAAGGGTACGGTGTCCCGCTACAAATCCCGTCTGACAAAGAGACTTAACAAGCTCTCGGGAGCGGGTAAAGAGACCTCGAAGGCCGCGGAATAACAAACAGATTATGTAATCTCCAGAAGGGCGTTCAAGTGCTGTTCTATGCAGAGCGGCAAACCCTGGAGGCTGTAGCCACCCTCAAGGCACGATACTATTCGGTCCTGGCTGCATCTTTTTGCCACGTCCATGGTTATTTTGGTAAGCGTGGCGAAATCTTTTGCTGACAGGCCGAGTCCCGCTATAGGATCTTCCGCATAGGTGTCAAAGCCTGCAGATATAATGATAAACTCCGGGTCAAATGCCGAGGCACTCCCGTTCATCACATTCCTGAATGACTGGATATATTCCTCAGGAGAGGTGCCTTCCCGGATGGGTATGTTTATGGTAAAGCCGTCTCCCTCGCCGTTTCCCCTCTCGTCTTTGCCGCCCGTGCCGGGATAGAAAGGCCATCTGTGGAGCGACAGGTAAAGCACACGTGGGTCGTTATAGAATATCTCCTGGGTGCCGTTGCCGTGGTGGCAGTCCCAGTCCACAATCAGCACGCGCTCGAGTTTGTGTCTGGATATAAGGTATTGTGCGGCGATTGCGGCATTGTTAAAGATGCAGAATCCCATGCCCCGTGCGGGTCTTGCATGGTGACCCGGCGGTCTGACCAGGCAGAAGGCGTTTGTGTCCTTTTTCCCCATCACAAGGTCCGACGCAGTAAGAAGCGCCCCTGCGGCGTAGATGGCGGCCTGGTAGGAATCACGCGAAAGCACCGTGTCCGGGTCCAACTGACCGCCACCACCCTCGGCCACCTTCCTGGCCCTGCTGATGTAACCCCTGTCATGTACAAGCGCAATCTCTTCTACAGTTGCAGCCCTGGGGCTCACCAGGGTTAATTTATTCCACAGACCGGCGGATTTCAGGTGGTCAATGGTACACTCAAGCCGTTTATAATTTTCAGGGTGATAGGGGGCGGTGTCGTGTTTAAGGTAGATATCGTCATAAAGGAGAAGTGTCATTTATACCTCTCGAAACTTTCTATGGATACAACAAAATCTCTGCAGGATACGCAAACTGTCATTGCGAGGAACGGCAGTGACGAAGCAATCTCATAAGCGGTCTTTACCGGAGAATATGGGATTGCTTCGCCTCGCTCGCAATGACAACGTGTAACATTAAGTTACAAGGGTATATAGTTTAGGTGTGGTACTAGGTGCTAATTAGAGTTGATTTATTTTTAAGTGTCAAATAGAATCTGTGCCATGACAAAGGGACACGTGCTGGGTGTGTCGTTGTTACTGGTAACCTTTCTTTTCACAGGAGTTACTACACTCGGGGTACACGTCCCGAAAAGGGTAACGTTGTCACAGTGCTGCGGCGGCGACTGCCGTTGTCCTCCAGGACAGTGTGAGTGTTGTGGACACGCACCGGAGGTGGAACATAGCGTTCCACCCAACCAAAACGAGAGTCAGGCTAATGACACGGCGTCTTTTTGGAGAAGCCTAGCCTGTACCGGGCATACCACGGTATTATTCCACTTCGCACACGACCCTTATATGCACGATTTTGGTCCTATTGCCCTGTTTGATGATGTCTACTCATGGCAAGAAGAACCTGGTGTCCCCATAATTGAGGACAGCCTTATTCTTCCTCCCGACAAAGTTCCCAGACTCCTTTCTTGACCTAACCCATCTCAAAAGTTTCGTGACTATCACCGCAGGAGAAGTGCGTCCGTAGTGCGCCCACGGTATACCCACCATGCGCCCGGTGGTTGCACTGCACGCTTATTCTGAGGTAACTGATATTGGTTGAGAAAGGAGCAACATGATGAGACTCTTTGCGGTAATATTGTCTTTACTGCTTTATGTAATGGCGCCAGTTGACTATGTCTATGGGCATCACGCTGTGGTTAGTGGACTGGGTACGGGTCGTTCTGGTCCCATCACTACAGCTTCAGCCGGGCCTGTTTCTGTGGGCGGCTTTTTTTCAGACATTCGGACGGACCTTATACAGTTCCGCAGATTTACGGATTCACAGTTGCTCAGCTTCGCGCAGGAGGATCAGCACGTAGACAGCACTGACTTCACGCTTACGTCATCCATCGGAGTTGCGTATGGCGCTATGGAACACCTCACTGTGGGCTTCCGAATGCCGTATGTATGGCAGCAGGACATACGCGAGGGGCACAATGACGACGGTGATGTAGAGCTTCATAAGGAAGGTAGTTCTGCTGGTTTTGGCGACTTGACGCTTTATGGTATGTACAGGTTTCTTGAAGACAAGGACAGGGACATTCATATTGCCGGAATCTTAGGTGTGAGCGTCCCTACGGGTGAAACCACTAAGAGGACGGACCTCGGCACCCGATTCGAGACGGAGCATCAGCCCGGCTCAGGTTCATGGGACCCCATGGCCGGCCTTGCCTTCACTAAGCATTGGGGCGGTCTTTCCCTTAGTAGCAATGTCTTGTACATCTATACAACCCCCGGTGCGCAGCGCACCGTTCTTGGCGACAGCTTTGAGTACAACCTGGCCCTTTCCTATAGGGTTGGTAAAGAAAAGCATGTGCACAACCATAGTTACGACCATGGTTCTGGTAATAAGCATGACCATGGTGGCCATTGGCACGTTGACTGGGACCTCGTTACTGAGCTCAATGGAGTGTGGACTCAAAAGCAGGAGATTAGGGGTAAGAAGGACGACGACAGCGGCGGGACGATACTCTACCTTTCTCCCGGGGTGAGAATGTTGGTAGGAAATCATGTCTCTTTTACGGCGGCATTTTTGTATCCAATTCAGCAGGATCCTAATGGCAAGGAACATGAAGTTGATTATCGGGCTATTGTTGGGGCCGGTGTTGGGTTCTGAGTCTTGGGAGATATAATGCATTAATCGTTACAGGCCGCAGTGTACAATAAACAAGTACACTGTGGCAGGTTTTTGTTTGGCAGTGGTTCGTTTAGGAGCTAAAATCAGCTAACTTTGGAAGCGTGCCACAATAAATAGGTGAGCAAGGTAAGAATGGGCAGCATATCTGACCAAGAACTGCTGGGACTAATTCGTAAGAGTATAGACCCGGACAGCATCGCCGCCAAGGACTCCAGGATTACCCGGAGGAGACTGGAAGAGTTCTTTGGCCATCTCAATAGTATCATAAAGACGGGGCCAGGCTTGGTTAAAGATAAGGTGGGTAAGCCTTTTTCCGGGGGACATGTCCTTGTATATACAGACGGCGCATCTCGCGGCAATCCCGGTAAGGCGGGTATCGGGGTGGTTATATGCGACAAAGAGCAAAATGTCCTGGAGGAGATTAGTGAGTATATAGGGGAGACCACAAACAACGTTGCCGAATACAGGGCACTGATAAGCGGTCTGGAAGGGGTGCGGAAGTACCATCCAAAGGAATTGGAAATGTTTTCCGACAGTGAGTTGTTGGTTAAGCAGATAAACGGCCAATACAAGGTAAGGTCGCCGTCAATACTGCCCCTTTACAAAGAGGCCAAAAGGCTGGCGGAGACGCTGCCGAAGTGGAAAATACGGCATATCCCAAGGGAAGAAAACCCGCTGGCCGACGCGCTGGCGAACAGGGCCATAGACGAACATTGTGGGTGCCCATAGTGAGAGAGTTTTGAAAAAGTCTCCTATAGAGTATGTTGATGTCATTCTGAGCGTAGCGAAGAATCTCCAAAATACGAGATTCTTCGGTCGTTTCACTCCCTCAGAATGACAGTAGTGCGGACTTTTCAGAGGTCTCAGTGACTGAGGAACCTCTACATTTTCAAGCGCTTTGGGTATGTGGAAGGGCTTTTATTCTTGACAATTACTGCAAATAAAAGATATTATTACGATTTAAGATTGAGACCTTGAAGGGAGGTGTCTGTTTAGCAAAAATAGGAATCTTTTGTTCCGGCAAAAGGCCTACGGGACACGGAGGATAATTGATGATACATTATTCGTGTGATATGTGCGGCAGTATTATAAAGACCGAGGAGGAGTTGCGGTATGTCGTAAAGATAGAGATTTATCCCGCCGACGACGATGAAGAGGAAAACGAGGAGCTTGGCAGTATTGGTGACGATATAGCAGGGTTCGACCTCGAAGATGAGAAGGGATTAGAAGAAGACTCTGCGGATGATATGGAATACAAGACCCTCCGTTTTGATTTGTGTTCAGAATGTCATAAGAGATACGTGCGCGACCCGTTATTTGTAAAGAGTCACAGGAGTCGCTTCCTTGATAATTAAACAAATGATGGGTCTTTTCCTTCCATAAATAAGACACCTCTAGTAATTATCTCACCGTGTTGATTATTCGTGTTATTTATGAATAGTTTAAGATTATGGTAATGACGCTGGCAGAGAAGATTATTGCGGCACATACGGACCAGGCTGAGGTCCAGGCCGGACAGTTTGTGTATGCGGGAGTGGACTTTTGCCTTGGCAATGACATCACTGCTCCAATAGCCATAAAAGAGTTTGAAGACGCCGGTATTGAGAGGGTATTTGACAGGAAGAGGATAGCGCTGGTCCCGGACCATTTTACCCCAAACAAGGATATAGCCTCTGCAGAGCAGGTAAAGATGCTGAGGAGATTTGCGGAGAGGCATCGGATTGAATATTTCTTCGAGATAGGCAGGATGGGAATAGAGCATGCGCTTCTGCCCGAAATGGGGCTGGTGCTGCCGGGCGACCTTGTAATAGGAGCTGATTCCCACACGTGTACGTACGGTGCCTTGGGTGCCTTTGCCGTCGGCGTAGGCAGTACAGACCTGGCGGCTTGTTTTGCCACAGGGAAGGTATGGCTGAGGGTGCCCGAGACGATAAGGTTTATGTTCGACGGTAAACTGCCGCGGTGGAGCTCGGGGAAGGATATAATTCTGCATGTGATAGGGGATATAGGAGTAGACGGCGCTTTGTACAAGGTTATGGAATTTACCGGCCCGACAATCTCGTCATTGCCAATGGACGACCGTTTTGCCATATGCAACATGGCGATAGAAGCAGGTGCAAAGACCGGGATTATTAAGACGGACGACGTAACCGAAGACTACGTAAGGGGTCGCGCAAAGAGGGGTTACCGGCCTTGTCACGTTAACGGCAGTCCGGACAATATAGAGACGCGTAGTTATAACGCCTCTAAAATCTCTCCCCAGGTGGCGATGCCCAGTTTGCCGTCGAACGTCTGCCCCGCGGAGGAGCTCTCTCACATAAAGATTGATCAGGTAGTCATTGGTTCCTGTACCAATGGCAGGATATCTGACATGAGGATAGCGGCCCAGATACTCCAGGGTAGGAAGGTGCACCCGTCTGTAAGGCTCCTTATCTTCCCCGCTACACAGGAGACGTATCTTCAGGCGGTGAGGGAGGGTTTAATGGACGTGTTCATCGGCGCCGGGGCTGCCGTATCTACCCCGACCTGTGGACCATGTCTGGGGGGTCATTCGGGGGTACTGGCTGAGGGCGAGAGGTGTCTGTCTACAACAAACCGCAATTTTCCAGGCAGGATGGGTCACCCCAAGAGCGAGGTCTATCTTTCCAGTCCTGCCGTAGCGGCCGCTTCGGCCGTGACAGGTAGGATTACTCACCCCGAAGAGCTGATTTAGCACGGTCTTCGGACGAGAGTCTTCTTTTCTTCAATGTAGTAAGTTACTTAGTGCCGGGATAACTTTTGTATCTTTTTCATTGAGGAGCGGCATGGCAGAGAAGAAATACATTGGTCTGGATATCGGTTCAGTCAGTTTGAAGGTTGTCCTTATTAACGATAAAAAAGAGGTCTTGGAGGAGCATTATGTCCGAGCACAAGGCCAGCCGTTAGAGGCGACTCTGGAGGTCTTGAATGGTGTCTACAGTCGTACCCCCAGGGAGCAGATAAAGGGTATGGCCTGCACCGGTTCGGGTGGAAAACTCCTCTCCGAGATATTTGGCATATATTTCGTTAACGAAGTGGTGGCACAGAGTAAGGGCACTGCCACCTATTACCCGGAGGTACGCAGTATCATAGAAATCGGCGGTCAGGACTCAAAGCTGATGCTCCTGGAATACGACAAGTCAATCGGCCAGATAAGGGTGGCCGATTTTGCCATGAACACGATGTGCGCCGCAGGCACGGGCTCGTTTCTGGACCAACAGGCCTCACGTGTAGGTATCTCCATTGAAGGTGAATTTGCCGAGTTGGCGTTGAAGTCGAAAAACCCGCCCAGGATTGCAGGCCGTTGCAGCGTATTTGCCAAGTCAGACATGATACATCTCCAGCAGGAGGCCACCCCCGTCCACGACATATTGGCAGGTTTGTGTTATGCGATGGCCAGGAATTTCAAGAGTGCCATTGCAAAGGGCAAGGGGATGGCGAAACCGATCGCATTCCAGGGGGGTGTGGCGGCCAATAAGGGCATGATAAAGGCGTTTGAGGACGTTTTGGACCTCAAACCAGGTGATCTGATTATACCGAAACACCACGCCTCGTTGGGTGCCATTGGTGCGGCACTTATGATTATGGAGAAGGGTGCCGAGCACGGTTGTAACGGTCTGGGGGCCCTGGAGTCATATTTGAGAAACCGCAAGAGTAATGCGGCAATGCTGGAGGCGCTGAAGGGCGACAATTATGACATCGTGACCCACTGTGTGCCTGTTAACGGAAACGGCAAGGTAGAAGCCTATGTCGGGGTTGATGTGGGCTCAATAAGCACGAACGTAATTGTTATAGACAAGGACAAGAATGTCTTGGCCAGGCGTTATTTAATGACGGCGGGCAGGCCGCTTGAGGCAGTTACCAAAGGGCTGTTTGAAGTAGGGATGGAGGTCGGCGACAAGGTGGATGTTAAGGGGGTGTGCACCACGGGCTCCGGGCGCTACCTGACCGGAGACTATATAGGTGCGGATGTTACGAAGAATGAGATTACCGCCCACGCCAGAGCGGCTGCAAACGCATGCCCCGATGTGGATACAATCTTTGAGATAGGGGGTCAGGACTCGAAGTATATAAGGATGGAAAACGGTGCAGTCGTGGATTTCGCGATGAATAAGGTCTGTGCGGCTGGGACCGGGTCATTTCTGGAGGAGCAGTCAGAGAGACTCGGCATAGCCATTAAAGAGGAGTTTGGGAAGAAGGCGCTGAGTTCTTGCGGAGGATGCGGTATGGGTGAGAGGTGTACCGTGTTTATGGAGTCGGATATTGTACACCATCAACAAAAGGGGGCCACCAAGCAGGACCTTGTAGCGGGCCTTAGTTATTCAATCGTCCTTAATTACCTTAATCGCGTGGTGGAGAGCAGGAGGGTTGGTGACCGTATCCTGTTCCAGGGAGGTGTTGCGTATAACCGCGGGGTAAAGGCCGCATTCGAGAAGGTAACCGGTAAGGAGATTATTGTGCCGCCACACCACGATTGTATGGGTGCAATAGGCTCTGCGATAATCGCCATGGAGGAGAGGAACTGGGAGAAATCCAAGTTCAAGGGTTTCGACTTACGAAAGCGGAAATGTGAAGTAGGTTCCTTTGTGTGCAGGGATTGTTCAAACATATGCACGGTTAAGAAGGTAGAGATTAGCGGTGAGGAACCGCTATATTACGGCGATCGCTGCGGTAAGTACGAAGATTCCGGAAAACCCAAGAAGGGGCGTGGAATCCCAAGACTATTTAAGGAACGGGAGAAGGTCCTGTTCAATTCCTATCCTAAAGATAAACCCGATGCCCCCAACGGTATGAAGGTGGGTATGCCGCGGGCAAACATGTTCTTCGAGCTGTACCCCATGTGGAAGGCATTCTTTACGGAACTGGGTTTTGAGGTGGTCCCGTCGAGTCCGACCAACCCTGAACTGATAAAGGAGGGTGTGGAGAATATTGCTGCTGAGACCTGCTTCCCCATAAAGGTAGCTCACGGGCACGTGATGGACATGCTGGACAAGGACATAGATTACCTGTTTATACCCAGCGTTGTTAATTTCCCCAATGCCAGTCCGAAGCTGGTCCATTCGTATATGTGTCCGTACGTACAAGGACTTCCGTACATGGTTCGTGCTGTAGCAAAGTTTGCGGAAAACGGCAAGAAATTCAAGGTCCTTGAGCCAGCCTTCCATCTGGAGTGGGGAATGGAGCATCTGAAAAATATATTCCGCGAGATAGCCAGAGATATAGGCCAGACGGGTGAACGTGTGGAAAAGGCCGTAGCTACCGCGCTATCAGCCCAGCAAGATTTTTATGACACGCTTGCCAAACGCGGTAAGGAGGCACTTGCCAGCCTTAAAGAGGACGAAATTGCACTGGTAATAGTGGGCCGGACCTACAACTCCTGCGATGAGGTTGTCAGTCTTCGTATCCCTGATAAGCTTAGGGAACTTGGTGTGCTTGCCATACCAATGGACATGCTGCCGCTGGACGTGGTGGAGATTGCCGAGGAGTATCCGCACATGTATTGGAGGTCCGGGCAAAAGATTATAGCTGCGGCAAGGTTTATTGGCAAAGACAAGAGGTTGTACCCACTTTATATAACGAACTTCGGTTGCGGTCCGGACGCCTTTATCTTAAAGCATTTTGAGAAAGAACTGTCCCACAAACCGCAGCTTACAATAGAGATAGACGAGCATAGCGCCGATGCCGGCATTATAACGCGTTGTGAGGCATACCTTGACAGCCTTAAGAATGTAAGGAATGGCGCAGGATACGCACATAAACCACCAGTTACCACAAGCCTGACGGCAAATGCGAAGACCAAACGGAAGGTGTTTATCCCGTACATGGACGACCACGTATTTCCCATGGCCGCCGCAATGAGCGCCTGCGGTGTGGACGCCGAGCCACTGCCGATGCCCGACAAGCAGAGCCTGGACATAGGCCGAAGATTTACGTCAGGCAAGGAGTGTTACCCCGCAATCCTTACCACTGGGGACATCGTTAAGAAGGCCACCGACGATGACTTCGACCGCAGCTGTAGCGCCTTTTTCATGGCTACCGCCTACGGACCCTGCCGTTTCGGTCAATATAACAGGTTCCACCGTATGGTGCTTGATGACCTGGGCTTCAAAGACGTACCCGTGATTACGCTTGACCAGGACAAGGACTACCAGTCTAACATGGCGTCTCTGGGGACTGATTTTAAGAAACTGGCATGGCAGGGCATTCTGCTGGTTGACTACCTGCAGAGGCTCTTGAGAGAGACGCGCCCGTATGAGCTGAGTAAGGGGCAGTCTGACGCCGTGTATAAACATTATCTGGAGATGGGCACTGAGTGGACCAGGAATCGTAAAGATCTGCTTAGGGTGGCACAGAAGGCAAGAGACGCCTTTCATAATATACCGGTAGACAGAGGCATCAGAAAGCCGCTTATAGGTATCATAGGCGAGGTATACGTGCGAAGCTGCGCCTACTCTAACAGCTTTGTGGTAGACCGTATTGAGAAACTGGGCGGTGAAGCCATCCTACCCCCGTTTGAGGAGTGGATAAACTACATAGGCTATTGCAGACGGGAGGACTGTCTCAGGGAGCAAAGATGGGGTGCTTATCTTAAGGAGTTGATAACGGACTTGATCCAGCGTTGGCAGGCCTTCAAGAGGGCTAGACCCTTCAAGGGGCATATAAGACACTTCTACAGAGAATCACCGTCCTGGGACGTCATACAGAAAGGGAAGAAATACCTGCACCCGTCCTTTAGGGGCGAAGCCATTCTCAGCATGGGCAGGGCGGTGGAGTATGCTGAGCACGGGGTTCACGGTATAATAAACATGGTACCATTCCACTGCATGCCCGGCACGGTTGTAAACGCACTGCTTGAGAGGTTGCAGAAGGACCACGACGGCATTCCAATTATAAAGATGGCCTTCGACGGTCAGGAAGAGACCAACGAGCAAACCCGTCTGGAGGCATTTATGCATCAGGCCCACCAGAGAATGGAATCCAAGTCAGGTACCAACGGAGGTCATTAAGGGGTGCGCGGGCGATGCTGGAAATTTGGCGATAACATAAGCACTGACCATATTATTGCAGGAAGATTCCTCAGTACCTCAGAGCCCGGTGCACTGGCAGCCCACTGTATGGAAGATGCCCGCCCTGAATTCCACAAGGAGGTAAGTCCAGGGGACATAGTTGTTGCGGGTGACAACTTTGGCTGCGGTTCTTCACGGGAGCACGCGCCCATCGCAATGAAGGGTTGTAAGATAGGGGCGGTTATTGCATCCAGTTTTGCCCGAATTTTTTTCAGAAATTCCATAAACATCGGACTTCCAATCATAGAAAGCGTCGAGGCCGCAAGGGAGATAGAAGAGGGCGATGACGTTGAGATAGACATGAATAAGAGCCGAATCCTTAACCACACAAGCGGTAAGACCTACAGTTTTGAACCATTTCCACAAGAGATAAGAGACATTATTGCCGCGGGTGGTCTCATGAAGTACGTGAAGAAAAAGATGGGAAAGTAGACGAGGTCCTGTCGCCGGCAGACTTCTTTGTCTGCCTTCGACCAAACGGTGTCAGGTTGGCCTGGTGGTAGGATGCCAGGTCATATTTAATCGTAGTACAGGTGCAATTTATCACGCACCTCCCTTCCGTCTGCTGTACATAAATAGATACTCCTGTGCGTAACCCGCATACTGGCCAAAGTATTCGCGTGCGAAGCCGTGTATGACCTTGTTCGGTGTCGGTCTGTCTCGGAAGTATACTTCCTGCATCACCCTCTTTATCCATCTGTCTACGGGAAAGGCTTCAGTGAAGCCCAGGGAAAATAGGAGGACGCAGTCCGCCACCTTGTCCCCTACGCCGAGATTTTGCATAAGTAGTTGTTTTGCATCATCATATACCAGTTCCCTAAGTGCATCCAGGTATGGGTCATTTATCCTCTGACTGGCCTCTTGCACGTACCTTGCCCTGAACCCAAGGCCAATTTCATCGAGGGCCTTCTTTTGTAATTTAATGTGGGGTCCCGGGAAGGTGTTACTCTCGATACCGTCAAGGACGATCCTTTTGCCAAATCTTTCGGCGACGCCCTCCATGCAGGTTCTTATTCGTGGGATATTAGAGGCAGAGGAGCAGATGTATGAGATGAGACATTCCCACGGATCCTGCCGGATAATTCGAAGGCCACGATAGAGCCTTACCGCCTTTTCAATGTGTTTATCCCTGATTATTGAACTGAGGATTTCATCGAGAGGCACATCGAGTGAAAAAAGGTATTTTATATACTTGTCGTCTGCCCCTTTGTATTCAAGAATGTCACCCGTCTGTCTTATCTTAAAAAAAGTGTCTCTTGAGTTAATAAAGTACCAGCCGTCAACCAGTCTTACTCTGAAGAACTGTCCACACTCAAGAGTGTGGCGCAGGCTAAAATCTTTTATCCTTATTCGCCGAAGTTTGTTCTTTGTCATAAGACTTTCACACCCTGATTTTGTTTAAGCCAATGGCAGTCAATGGGATGCAACGCATTGATGTATGGCGTTACGGGAGATGTCCTAAGTATTGATAATCTAATAACATAAGATGTGGAGAATTACTGACTTTTATAATAGTAAATAAATGCAACAATGAGTAAAGAATTTTTAAAAAATCTTAAGACTACTGTGAATCTTCAATCATGTTGACAAGAAGAATCTTACACAGTTTTGATTTTTCGTAAAGTATGATCCCGGTGTGATCAGAAAGAATTTCTTTTTGACAGCTTGGAAATTTTTGATATGCTTCCTCCTGTTTTCTTGAGACATGCCCGCCAATGATTAGTCCCGATGTTATCGAGGACGCTAACTGGTTCTTGCCGCTAGGGGGCTATCGGCAGGGCCGGAGGGGTATTCGTATTTTGCGTAGTGCGAATGGTTAAATCTTCGTGAGATTCTGTTGCTGCACTTCGAGTTTTTAATTAGCGATTATTGGTAATTTTGTTTCTTCCGGGAGTCTACGTGCCCAAAAGTTGTGAAGAAATTTGGGGGAATGTGCTTAGCGGCATTGAGCGGCACGTAAGCCCGGCAACTTACAATCTATGGTTTAGGAACACTACTCTCCTTTCGGTTGATGGCGAGTGTTGTACCATCGGCGTTCCCAATTCCTACACAGCCATCTGGCTTAAAAAGCATTTCTCGTCCGTAATTAAGGATATTTTGAATGCCTCGTTGGATAGAGAGATTGATATAGGGTTTTCCGTAGTTAAACAGATGCCTTCCAACAAGATAGGGGAATGTATTGTCAACAAAGAAGTTAGAAAGGAAGAGGCAGGGGATAAAAGACATTCAGCACCACCCCGCAGGGTAGAACACAGGGTTATGCGCCTTGAGGAGTTCGTTGTCGGCCCGTCAAACCAGTTGGCATACATGTCGGCCCAGGAGATGTTTCGATCACCCGACCCACCGTTCAGCACCTTATTCATTTACGGTTCCGTAGGTCTTGGGAAGACGCATATACTTCAAGGTATATGTAATCAGGTCAATGAGAATAGGAATTTGCGAAAGGCCATCTACATGCCGGCCGAGCACTGGACAAACGAATTCATTGCCGCGCTTAAGAAAGGAAAGGTGGATAGTTTCAGGAATGAGTATAGAGGGGCGGATGTGCTGCTGATAGACGACGTGCATTTTCTTTCGAACAAAAGCGGTATACAAGAAGAGTTCCTTCACACGTTCAATACACTTCATCACTCATCCAAGAGGATTATCCTCGCAAGCGACGCACATCCCAAGTTAATAAAGAAGATCAAGGAGAGTCTTGCCAGCCGCATGATGTCTGGTATGGTTGCGGAGATACGTCCTCCTGATTTCGAGACGGCACTAGCCATACTTAAGGCTAAGACTGGGGTTGCAGGGAAGGTCATGCCGCAGGAAGTGCTGGCATATATGGCAGAGAGACTGAAGGAAAGAAGTGTGAGGGAATTTGAAAGTGTCCTTACAACCGTTACTGCAATCGCAACGGCCTATAAGAGAAAGATAAACGTCTCTCTGGTGAAGGAAGTTTTGTCGGGTGTCTCAAGCCAGAGACTGCGGAAGGTAAGGATAGAAGACATAGAAAAATGTGTGAGCGATTATTTCCAGCTCAGCCCGGAGGAACTGCGCTCCTCGAATAAAAAGAGGTCCCAGATACTGCCCATCCACATGTGCTGCTACTTGGCAAGGACCCTTACAGCCGCTTCTTATCAAGAGATAGGAGACCATTTCGGCAACAGACGGCATACGACCTGCATAGCAGCCATGAGGAAGATAAAAAGAAGGCTGGAGACAGATAGTGAGTTTAGTTGCCTCGTGGACAGGTTGTCAGAAGAAATAAGACGAAACCCCTCATAGGCCCTCTTCCGTGCGGCCTGTAACCAAGAACTGGCATACAATTAATATCTCTGCAAACACCGGTTTTGGATTCATTACATTTTCAATTGAAAGGCCATATCATTGAGCACCCCAAAACGACTCTTGCAATTAAGAGAAATGATAAAGAAGCGCGGATTGGATGGCCTCATAGTGGGTAATATCGCAAACATCCGGTATCTCAGCGGTTTCAGCGGTTCGGAAGGCATGATGCTGCTCACCGATGAACGCGATATATTAATTACAGATTTCAGATACGTTGAGCAGGTTCAGAAGGAATGTAGAGGCGTAGAGCTGGTTGAGAGGAAACGAGGCCTGATAAGGACCACCTCCAGTCTGGTAAGACGTTTAAAGCTGTCTGTGCTGGGTTTTGAGGCAGATTCGCTGACGTATTCGCAGTACGCCGAGTTAAAGACCGCCTTGGGCCGGAAGAAAATGGTGCCTACAAAGGGCATGGTTGAGTGTTTGAGGGAGATAAAAGATGACGAAGAAGTTAAGAAGATTAGGATGGCCCTAGAGATAGCTGAGGCGGGATTCCAGTCCCTCAGGAGGGATGTACGACAGGGAGTAACGGAAAAACAGTTGGCTGACGGTCTTGAGTCGGCCATGAAGAGTGGCGGCGCGGTCGGTCCGGCCTTCAACACCATAGTTGCAGTGGGTGAGCGCTCGTCCCTGCCCCACGCACCTTTAACCGAGAGGAAAATTGGCCGGGGTGATATGGTGCTCGTTGATTGGGGTGCGTCTTGGCAGGCTTACAATTCAGACTTGACACGGGTACTATTCCTAAATAGAATCAGCGCACAGGCAAGAAAGATTTATGGCATTGTTTTGAATGCCCAAAAGCGGGCCATAGATAGGGTTAGGGGTGGTGTAAGTGTCAGGGAGGTAGACCTGGCCGCCAGGTCGTATATCGAGAAAATGGGCTACGGTAGTAATTTTGGGCATGGCCTAGGCCATGGAATAGGTCTTGATGTCCATGAGAATCCAAGGCTTAATCGCACCAATAGAAGGCTGCTGAAGAGGGGCATGGTTATCACGGTAGAGCCGGGCATCTACATCCCAAATTGGGGTGGTGTGAGGATAGAAGACATGATCCTGGTCAAAGAAGATGGGTGTGAAGTCCTTAGCCGTCTACCCAAGGACCTTGACGAAGCAATAGTTTAATACTTAATACATCGTTGCCCTCCGATTAAACCGGCATTTACGGACCTTGTCAGAAAGGTCGTTTATGAAAAGCATTGCCGATGAAAAGGACTCCCATAAACATGAGTACGATGGACAAAATTAAAGAGCTTATTTCATTGATGAACGCTAATGACCTGTCTGAAATCGAAATTCAAGAGGATACGTTAAGGATAAAGGTAAAAAAAACAAACGGCGGTTTTCAACCGGCTTTCCTCCCTTCCGTTCCTTCAGGTAGTCTTCCGGCTCCTGTGGGGTCAGTGCAGCATCCCCTTCTTAAAAAGGACAATTTAAAAGAAATAACCTCTCCGATGGTGGGTACGTTCTATAGGGCGGCTACGCCCGGGGCTGAGCCCCATGTAGGAGTCGGTGATGTACTGGACCCTGATACCGTAGTTTGTGTAATAGAAGCTATGAAGATTATAAACGAGATAAAGGCAGAGGTGACTGGAAAGGTGGTAGAGGTGTTGGTTGAGGATGGTATGCCGGTGGAGTTTGGCCAACCACTTTTCAGGGTACAGCCGACAGTGTCTGGGGGGTAAAGGACGGTTAAATGTTTTCTCGGGTGTTAATCGCAAACAGAGGAGAGATAGCGCTTAGAATAATCAGGGCTTGTAAAGAATTAGGCGTAGAGACGGTAGCTGTTTGCTCAAAAGCGGACGAAGGGGCCGAGTACCTGAAATTAGCCGATAATACTGTGTGTATCGGTCCTTCATCGCCGGAGCAGAGCTATCTTAACGTGCCGAGCATAATCAGTGCTGCAGAGATAACAGACGTAGAAGCGATCCATCCCGGGTACGGTTTTCTTTCAGAGGCAAGCCATTTTGCCGAGATCTGCGAGTCCTCTAACATCACCTTTATAGGCCCATCCGCAAAGACCCTCAAGATGATGGGAGACAAGGCGGAGGCCAGACGGGTGGCTGTTGCGAACAAGGTCCCCGTCTTGCCCGGCAGCGAGTCTACCGTGACGGGCCAGCAAGAGGCGCTGGGCATAGCTCATAAGATAGGCTATCCGGTGCTTATAAAGGCTGCGGCGGGCGGCGGGGGTAGGGGGATAAGAATTGCCCACAACGATGCCAGCCTTGTGAGCTCTATGGCCGTTGCCCAGAGAGAATCCGAGACCGCTTTTAAGGACTCATCGCTTTATATTGAGAAGTTTATCGAACATGCGTGCCATGTAGAGGTGCAGATTCTCGCTGACCAGCACGGCAACATTATTCACCTTGGCGAGAGAGATTGCAGCCTGCAGCGGCGACATCAAAAGCTTTTGGAGGAGACACCATCTCCAAGCATATCGCAGCATCAAAGGTCTGAGTTGTATAAGACCGCTGTCAAGCTGGCAAAGGCCGTAAACTATGTGAATGCAGGTACTGTGGAGTTCCTGGTTAACAAGCAGGATGGAAAATTCTATTTTATAGAGATGAACACCAGGTTGCAGGTTGAACACCCCGTAACAGAGATGGTTAGCGGAGTAGACCTGGTTAAGGAACAGCTAAGGATTGCATCCGGGGAACACCTTGGGCACAGACAAAAACAGATAACCCTTAACGGGGTAGCTATTGAGTGCCGCATTTATGCAGAGGACCCAGATAATGGCTTCCGTCCCCAGCCCGGCAGGATCACAGTGTACCATGTCCCTGGTGGAAACGGTGTAAGGATAGACTCACACGTCCACCAAGGTTATGAGATACCATCCTATTACGACTCCATGATAGGAAAACTGATAGTACATCAGGGTACACGACAGGAGGCTGTTGCGTGCCTGAAGCGTGCCCTCAACGAATACCGTATAGAGGGTGTAAAGACTACTATCCCCCTTCATTTAAGGATATTAAATCATCCTAACTATCTAAACGGCGACGTAGACACTGCGTTTGTTGAAAGATTATTGATGAACGGGGGGTAATTTCTGCAGGTATTACACGAACCTCTTGGATAAAGCCCACAAGACCTCACAAAAAATCTGCCGTGAGAAAAATATGCCCATGGCGCCAGATTTTAATTTTGGAGACTGAGACATACAGGAATAAAAAATACAGAGAAGGACAAATGGGCGGGAAGGACGAGAGGGAGAGCGGAGTAAGGGAAACGTAGGGTCACGTTCTTTTAAGGAAATGGGAAGAGGGGTTGAAGATGATTGGGATGACCAGGTTGATTAGAGGATTGTGCGTTTTTGTCATTATGCCATGCCTTACGGTGGTGCTGACTTTTGGAACACTGCCGGTCTCCAGTTCGATAAGTCTGGCAGGAGAGACAAGCGGGGAGAAAGTATATCTAACGGTTCAAGGTGTCGCAACGGATGCTGACGCTGAGGCAATCAAATCGGCTTTGGCGCAGATGCCGGGTATCAAGAGCTGCAAAATAGACCCGAAGAGAGGCGTTGTTGAACTTACAGTAACGGAAGATGCAGACCTCGAGGCCGTTGTAGATGCCATAGAAGGAGGCGGTTATACGGTTGTTAATGTAATGTACGAAGAAGGAGATGGAGAGGATTATGAATAAGGAGTAAAGCTTAGCGGGCGTAGTATATACACCCTGTTGCCTTAACTCCTTTATTTGGTTTTTAGGGATTTATGGATGATGTAAACAACAGGACCCCTGCAAAAGTCAAAAGCTTGGGTCTATCGGCCGTGTCAATTGGTATTTAGGATGTTTAGTGGCATTACTCCCCCGGCGACACGGTTGCCGTACACTTATAGAGGTCTTGCCTACTTATCGAACTGCGTGTTTATTTTTCACTTGACTATCTTTTTGGGCTTTGCTAGTATTTTTTCCCTTCCATTTTGAATCTTCCATAAAATAAAAAAGGAAGCCGACGTTGGGCCCTGCCCAATTGAATTCGAAAGGAGAAGGATAAATGTTTGTTGGTAGATTTGCAGCATTCCTTTTAATCACTTTGGTAGGTACGTTTCTGGTCCTTGCACCCACGTCTTCAGTTGAAGCTGCGGATAAACAAAAATATAAGTATACAGGGAACAAGGGTTGTAAGTGCCACCTGTCTCCCGGTGTTTGGGAGGGCGATGAGTGGAAGCAGATAGACCATTCCAAGGCATTCAAGAGACTCCAGACTGACGAGGAGAAGAAGGACCCCAAATGTCTCAAGTGCCACACTACAGGCTACGGCGGGAAATTCAAAAACCCCAAGGAAACTTATCTTGAAGACGTTACCTGTGAGGCCTGTCACGGCCCCGGCGAGGCATACTCGGAGCTGAAGAACAACTACCAGGGCAAGGGCAAAAAGGCCTTTAACGAACTGCTCGAGAAAGACCCCATGGCGGCCCGCAAGGCGCAGTACGACGCAGGGCTTATTGTTGCCGGTATCAATAACGCATCTGGCAAGGTCAAGGACCAGTGTCTTGAGTGTCACTGGGAGGATCCTAACGACCCTGAAAAATGTCCGAAGTGCGACAAGGACGACAAAGGTAATCCTATCGCCATGAACTTCGATGAGTATTTTAAGAAGGACGATCACAGAGACCTTGATACCATAGACGAGGTCATCAAGAAGATGAGCGATGGGGACAAGGCAAAGTGGAAAGGGTGCATTGAGAGGGACCCAATCCTTAACACGCCTATAAAGCCGGAAGCCAAGGGAAAGAAGAAAGCGGTAGCAGAGGATTAGTATCCGTTGGAATAACCTACACAGCTTTGCTGGATAACATAGAGGAGGGTGGGTGTAATGCGTGCAAGGAAGCGAGCGGGAATCTCTGGACTTTCTATTAGTCTACGGTCACTGCTCGCTTTCTTTTTGTTCTTTGCGTTTTGCAGCGGCGGCCTTGTTATCGCCCAGGAGATTGAGGACTGTATGGAGTGCCACGGCGACCCTGAAAAGGTTGGCAGAGTTGCGCGTGTAGACAGGGAGACGGGCGAGGTCAAGGTCGTGAACATGCTGGTGGAACAAGATGCATTTATGCAGTCCGCTCACGGCCGCTCAAAAGAAGGTTTTGTATGCATTGACTGTCATCAGGACCTTGACGGTGTCTACGGGGAGCACAAGCCGCTTTTAAACACCGTTGATTGCATTACCTTCTGTCACGATGACCCGGCCGCAGAATTTCTCGAAAGTACCCATGTGGAGCACATGAAGGAGAAGGAGAAGACTCCTCCACGGTGTACGGACTGTCACATGGGGAAAAATTCAGCGCGAGAGACGCCGGTGGCAGAAGATGCGTTTCACCGCTCCAACGTAAATAAGACATGCGGTCAATGTCACGAGGATTACCTCTTTACTTACTGTACGAACATGCACGGCCAGCTTTCAACGCTGGGCGTTCTGACGGACGAAGTGCCGAACTGCTATGACTGTCACGGCGGGCATGACATCCTCAAGTCAGATAACCCGGACTCCAATGTTGGGGAAAATCATAAAGTAGAGACGTGCGGGAAGTGCCATACGGGTGCAGGTAAAAATTTTGTAAAGCATATCGCTCATCCTGCCTTCAAGACCCGCAAATTCTATGCGGAGGCATATAAGACATTTACGGAAAAAGGTATCCTGGGAGTCCTTGCAGATCCTCAGTCTTACCTTGCTCTGGTATTCGTATTGTACATGGGAATAATTGCTCAGGCATTTTCTATGTTCGGAGGCCATGCACTTCTGATGTGGATTAGGACGCTGTTAGACGAGAGAAAGGGCGGGGGCGGACATGACCACTAACGGAAAACTATACCAGAGGTTCAGCCCATTTCACAGAATAACTCATTTTCTGTTGATTATAAGTTTCTTTGGTCTGGTGCTGACGGGCATGCCCTTGGCCTTTCAAGACCAGGCGTGGGCGCGTTGGCTGTACGAAACCATGGGTGGCCATCCCACCGCCGGTTATATCCATCGCATATGCGCAGGGATGACGTTCTTCTGCGCCTTTATGCATTTTGCCTATTGCTCATATCTCGCGTTAGTGAAGAGGCATGCAGCGAACATAATCTGGGGTGCGGATGCCATTATGATACAGCCAAGGGACGTTAAGGACATTGTTGCGGACCTAAAATGGCTCTTGGGGTTTGGACCACGTCCTGCCTTTGACAGGTGGATATACTGGGAAAAATTTGAATATCTATCCCTACTGTGGGGCACATTTGTGATGGCCCTTACGGGCCTAATGCTGTGGTTCCCGACGACTTTTTCTATATTCCTGCCTGGCTGGGCTATTGATATGGGTCTCATTGCCCATAGATACGAGGCAATCCTCGCCGCCGCATTCGTATTTACCATACATTTCATTCATACACACCTGCTTCCGGAGAAGGTGCCTGTGGACGAGGCCATGTTCACCGGCATCGTGAGCGAAGAGGAGATGCTGCATGAGAGGCCCAGGCATCACAAAAGGCTAAAAGAGGCGAATTTACTCAAAAAGTACGAGACCGTACCAAATGTGCCGCTTTCGATAATATCAAAGATAATTGCCGTGCCTTTGCTCTTGATCGGGCTTTTCCTGACAAGCTTAATGGTTTCGTCACTATTACTTAGCCTGATATAGTTTAGTGAGAAAACTGTGCGTATAATCCAGTGGGTCTGGGAGCGCTGGATACTGGTTATTCTGGGTCACTGCCGATTTTCCAGTACGTTGTAGTACACGCTGGCCTGGGTCAAAAAATCTGGAAAAAATTATTGATTTATTGTGTATTGTGAGTATAATTGACGACCACCTAACCTGAAACTGCCTGGAATAATAAAAAAGGAGGGGGGTGAGAAAGTGAAAAAGTTTGGAGTAATAAGCCTAATTGTGCTTCTTGCCTTCTGTTTTGTTGCTTCACAAGTAGTGCTGGCTGAGGAGAAGCCCTGCCCGAAGGCAAAAATCCTGAAGAAATTCTGGTGTGAACAGTGTAAAGAGGTCAGTGAATTTTCGGACTGCTCAAACCAGGAATACATGTGGAACACTGCGGAACACAAAGCAAAAGAAGCGAATCCCCATTCGAATTTACCGCAAACATGGTCTTGTGCGACCGCAGGTTATTACTGCATAAAGTGTGGTAGGTGCTATCCAAAGCCCGGTATTTGTCTTGACTGCAACGATGATACGGAAAGCAGGAAGAGCTTCTCAAAGATATTGTTCAAGTGTCCAGACGGGCATGAGCACCACGAAGCGGGCACAGGCTTTAAGTTGAAAGAAGGTGCGTACGAAGAAGAGTTGGTGGACGCCGGTAATTGTCCAACGTGTGGGAAACATCTGGAGATGATTTGTACAAAGTCCGGAACCTGCCCACACACCACATAGCTCGTAGTGTTTTTAGAGTTCATATTTAAAAAGGAGGAGGGTTCGCTAGATGAAAAAGAAGTCGTTGTGTAGCGGATTACTAAGTGCCGCGGTGCTCTCCTTGGCGCTTATTTTCATACAGACTGCTGATGCAGGATATATCCAAGGAACCCGCGTACAATCAGAACACCCCTCGCCATTCAGCATTTCGATCTCGCCTGACGGAAATACCCTTGCAGTTGCAAACCAGTCGGGCCATAGTGTTACCTTCATAGACGCTAAGAGTCAGAAGGTGACGGGTGAGGTGGCAGTACATGATCAGCCAGAGTCGTCGGTCTTCTCGCGTGACGGCAAGACTCTGTACGTCTGCAACGCAGAATCCGACAGCGTCTCAGTGGTTGATGTTGCTTCTAAGAAAGAGACCAAGGAAATTAAGGTAGGTGACTGGCCTTGCAATATAAAGCTTAGCAAGGACGGTTCCAAGGCCTATGTGTGTTGCTCTGGGAACATGTGGAACACGGTTGACGTCATTGACACCAGCCGCAACGAGAGAGCCAGTGTGATTGAACTACCTGATTATGGTCCTAGGGATATTGCCATATCACCTGATGGTGGCACGGCTGCTTGTATTTGCGATACTGCAGGTTCCATCAACAGGGCCGTATGCTTTATAGACTTGGCCTCAAATAAGGTCGTAGACAGAAGGCCAATCCGTCACAGCGCCAATCTCAGGAGCGTTGTTTACTCTCCAGATGGACAGTATGTAGCGGTTACATACATGAAGCCGAAGAACTGGCTGCCTGTCTGCGAGGCCGAGAACGGCGAAGTATTTACGAACAATGTGGCCGTTATAGAGACAAAGCCCCATGGTAAGCTGGCCCAGCTCCCGTTGGACGAGCTTAACAACTACGATGGGACTCCGTACGGTCTGGCGATCGACCCGCAGGGAAAGTATCTCTACATTGCCGTACGTGGCATGCACAGGGTTACTATCCTGGACTTCGATAAGATTCGTGACATAATGATCAGCAATACCCAAGAGCAGCTTGACAGCTACACGGATGACCTGGATTTTGTAAACCACTATCTGGTGCAGAGGGTGCCCGTGGGCCTTGGACCAAGCTGGCTTGCACTTTCCCCAGACGGGAAGTATTGCTACGTGTGCAATTATTTCTCTAACAACGTGTCGGTTATAAAGACACCGTTATAAGGACTAAGTTAGTCCCTGAAACTGGATTGTGATAGGTTTTAGGAAAAGGAGGGGAAGATAGAATGCGTAAGACGATTGTATTTCTTGCGATGGCTGCCCTCATGTTGTTCGGCTTTACGGCCGTTGGTGATGTGACGGCTGGTGAGGCCAAGGTGGTAGCCACCATACAGACTGGACCGGAGTGGACTCCTCCGGAGAGGGGTGAGCCTCTGACCATTCCTGAGGTTCATTACAGGGTAAAGCACTCTCCGTACAGGAGTGAGCTTGTGCGTTCAGGACAGTTTTTGTTTAACGATGCCAGCTGGGGTCTTCAGGGCGAGTATTCGTGCGCTGCCTGCCATTACGAGAGGGGACAGTCCACGGGGCTTATATGGGACCTTGGTGACGAGGGCTGGGGCTCCTGGAAGAACGTGAAGTACATCCGGGGGGGCCGTTATCTGCCGCCCTTCAGGCACGAGGGTTTCACCGGTCATCCGGACGAGATAGTCGGTGCAACCAGTTCGATTGACAGGGTATGCGGTCGTGACCCTGGTTTTGTGTTCAGGAGCGAGAACTGGTCAGCAGACAGGCTTGAGGCGCTTATTGCCTACATAAGGAGCCTTGAGTATACCGGAAGTCCTTTCAGGAATGCCGACGGTTCGCTGACGGAGGTGCAGAAGAGGGGCATGAAGACGTTCTATGACCCCAAGGTAGGATGCGCCAACTGTCATCCTGGCGATCCGATGGACAAGAGAGGCATGTTTGGAGACGGGCAGACCCATGATGTGGGGACTGGCCGTGTGGGGAAGTACGGGTTCAGGTCTACGCCTGGCGCCGTGTTTAACACGAAGGCGCTGGATGCCGGAGTAGACCCGTATGGTGAGGAATATGACGTGCCGATTATCGGTCTTGATCTGGTGAAGGAGTTTGACACGCCGACGTTGAGGGACAGCTATGCATCAGCGCCCTATTTCCACGACGGCAGTGCGCAGTCCTTGATACAGACCATAGACAACTCCGCTACGGAGAAGGACAAGCACGGAGTTACTTCTCATCTGACAGAACAGGAACTCCAAGACGTGGTGGAGTTCATGAAGGCGCTATAAAGAGGAGCTAATGTGAAAAGAGAAGACGGTTGGTTACTACTCCTGGACCAGCCTGACCTCTCTCCTCTCTGAGGTTGCATGCGTAAAAAGGAGGGTTATCGCTTAGACGTTTTTGAGTACAGAGATTGACCTGGGTCGTTAGCTGACCGAAGATTCGTTCGTCTAGTGCCTGCCTTTTAAGCTAATGACGGGTAGGGGTCTAAGACGAGAGGGGAAAAGGTAGTCTCTGGTATTATTATGAGTCGGAGCGGACTGAAAGGAGGATGTAGCCAACCATGAAGCAATGGTTATTAAGAACCACTGCCATCCTGTCGGTTGGGCTGTTGGTTGCCGCTGGCCATTACGGCAGTGCATCGGCCGCCAACGTGAATATAGGTGGCCTAAAACCCGGGACGGCATACTATACCGATTATTGGGGAATCTCCAAAGAGTGGCAGGGTGACGTAAACACCATCTTGTTTACACAGTCGCCCAAAACGGCTGCTGGTGACCCGTATCATCAGTATCCCAATTATATCCCCGTGGGTAGCCGTATAACATCAATGAGCCTCGGCAACAAGCAGGTAAAAGTGCTGACGGCCGATTTCTCAACTGCTTTTGACCCTTGTACGGATTGGGATGGCAAGAGGTTTGCGTTTGCCGCTATCAAGGGAAGTGGTAGCCCACAGATATGGGAAATGGGCATTGACGGCTCTAATCCCCGTCAGTTGACCGACCTTCCTGGAAGTTGCAGAAGCCCTGTCTATTATCCAGCCGGTGCGATAGAACCTGGCGAAGGAAACATAGTATGGCGTGATAGGTATTTCGAGGGTGACTGGAAGATCCGCGGAAAGGTCGAAAAGACAGGATTTATCCTCTTTGCCTATGCTCCAGATGGCGTAAGGGATGAGTATTACAACCCATTCAGCTACCAGCTTTGGAGGATCGACCCCATTGGTGGAAAGATGCTGGAGCGTATCACCGGGGCAAAGATGAGCGGTATTGACTCCCCGAAGCTGAATACTGTAGTGGATAAGATAACCTACAACATGAGTTCCGACTTTGACCCCTGGCTGACCAGGGATGGAAGGGTCGGTTTCTCAAGTACACAGGCTTTGGGCAGCAGGATGTATGGTCATGGCAGGATTGCTATCTTTACCGATAACTGGGATGGTTCCTATCCTCAGCCGTTCTATGGTAACTGCGAGGGTGAGGGTGAGATAAACCACTCCAGGGTGCAGGCAAAGGAGCATCCTGATAATATGTTGATCTTCACGGAAGGCCCTTACCAGAATTATGGTGTTGGGCAGTTGTCGGCCGTAAAGTACTCAGCCCCGTTCCAGAGCAGCTACAGGCAAATCTCTGACGGAAAAGGCTGGTACAGGGATCCGTCCCCGCTTCCAGACGGCAGAATGGCTGTCTCTTATGCGGAGAGGGCGGACTACGGTATCTATTGGTTTGATTTCAATAAGGGAACCGCTGGTGAGCTGATTAACGACGACCCGAACTGGAACGACCACCAGCCAACGCCTGTTTACAGGAAGTACAAACCTCGTTGGATTAATACGTTTACAGCTGGTAAGAACTTCGGCGTTACCGTTGTGACCTACCAGCCTTTCGACCAGGTAAAGATTGAAGGTTACCCGTCCTCTTGGGGAACAGCTTGCTGCTTTGACACCACCTATACACCTCCTCCAGGAAGTACCACCATCGGAGGTATTACGGTTGGTCCTTATCCATGGCAGTTGGCGAAGGCCCTGAAGCAGGGTGACGTGAAGGCCGTAAGGACCATGGGTGGCTATCAGTGCAAAGAGCCAGACCCGAAGAGGTTCGCCGTCGGTGCAGGAAAGCACCTGTTGGGCGGAAACCGTACAAGCAGCAACTCGGGTACTTCATTTGCCCAGGTCTCAATATGGGGCTATCAGAACGTGTTTGACGACGGCTCTGTAGTAACATCGTGCCCGGCTGATTCACCTGCGTTCGTGCAGACCCTGGACGAGAGAGGCATGGCCCTCTGCTCAGAGATGTGGTGGGGTTACCTTAGACCGTACGGTGGTAGAATATGCAGTGGCTGCCACGACGGTTCTTACAGGGGAAGGGCTTTCAAGAATGAGCATTTTAAGGCCCTTTACAACTGGTGGTATGATGACAGAAGCCACTATGACTCACCGTTCTTGTTTTCCAACGTGAGGATTGACAAGGATGGCTTATACAAGGGAGTAAAGCACGGTGACGACGTAGTGGTGCCTGCTGACGTGTATTACGGCGGTCCTTCTGGTACAACTTCTCAGCCGGTAGAAGGTCTTACCAGGGAGAAGTGGAGAACGGTTGACTTCAGAAGAGACATTCAGCCGATTATAGATTCAAAGTGTGCCAGCTGCCACAACGGGACAATCTCACTCGATTTGAGTGGTGGTGCAAACCCGGTGGATGTCGAGGGCGTCGCTGCTTTCAGCAATGCGTATAACAACTTGCTCGCAAGGCAGCCCGGCAAAGACCCGTCACTAGGTGGAAAGTACGTACATCCGGCTAGCGCCAGGAACAGCCTGCTCATCTGGAGGCTTTACGAAGAGACGCTTAGTGATTTCGTACCAAGGCCTAATCCCTTCCCAGCCGAAGGTAGGCTGTTGCACAATAAGTTCCTCACCTCCGACGAGAGATATCTCTTTGTGGAGTGGGCGGACATTGGCGCACAGTGGGATAACATCCCAGGTCCTGACTTCTACCCGGGATACCGTGGTTAGTAGTTAGGGTTTGAGCTGTGCGGTAATTATAAAGGCTGACGGGGCCTAGTTGCCCCGTCAGCCTTTTTTTGTGATAAGCAGTGCTTGGGGTTGTTAGAGTGACAAACCAGTTGCCCACCGGCTTTTGCGGAACTGATGTATAGAATCTTTTCAGGAGTCTCATTTACCGAGGGTCACTATCCCTTCGAGAAAAGGAGGGTGATGGTGATGGATTGTATAAAAAGGCTGTTATCAGTTGCTGTACTTGTAACTTTGATTTGGTCTCTTCCCGCCGCCTATGCAGCCTCAGTAGTAGAGAATGAAAGACGCTTGAGAGAAACCAAAAAATGTCCCAACTGCGACCTGCAAGGCGCCAGCCTTGCGTACGCTCACCTGGTTGACGCCGACCTGAGCGGTGCCATACTGCAGAGTGCCGACCTGCGCAATACTAATCTGAGCGGTGCGAACTTATACGGAGCTAACTTGGGCAATGCCAAGGTGAACAATGCTAACCTTACACGCGTTGACCTTAGGCGTGCCAATCTGGCTGGTGCGGACTTGAGCGCTGCCAACCTTCGTGCGGCTGACGTACGCGACGTTGACCTGCGTGGTGCCAACCTGCGTGGCGCAGATCTGACCCACACCGATCTGCGCGGCGCCGACCTTCGTGCAGCCGACCTGCGCGATGCTGAGATGACTCGTGCCGATTTGCGCACTGCCCAGGTAATTTACGCCGACATGCGCGGCGCCAAAGGTATTATCCCGGAGCATAAGGCGGATCTTCGCAATCGCGGTGCCAAGGTTGACGAATCTCCGTTCTAGACCTTTCCCGCAAGGAGTCGGATTAGATATACTCAAGGGTCGTGTGATTATGGCCTGAAGGACAGGGATAAGTTCGTGCGTTTTTTCATCATATCTGCATACTCCACCGATGGTTCTCAAAAATATCTTGACAGCAAATGGTTTCTTAGTATAATTCAGCGATATTTCGTGTTGAGGTCAAGTGGAGGGAACTTGAGAGGAGGGGTTTGTACGGTTTCTAAACTCTTGCCACAGAAGTCCTTGCTAGCCCCAAAAGACATCTTAGATAACCTTCACTTAGAATTACTAAAGAAGAGCATAGAGAAAGGAGACAAGCCGGGTATGAAAATTCTTAGGGGACCTTTAGCATACTGCACCATTCTGGCGATGGTGGGGCTTCTCCTGTTAGGTAGTCAGGGTGTGTCTTTGGGCAACCCGGATCCTACGTTTCAGGAGGTAGCGTCATCGATTTATGGCCAGCCTGTGGGCAAGGGTGATAGTGGTGACCTATATGTGTTTGGTCTCACCTCGGAGTATGTCCAGCCGGAGTACGTAGACGGTGTAGGACCGTACAAGTCATTTACAAAATTCTTACCTGTAGTGCGTTGGTACAGACCGCAGGAGTACTGGGTTAACAAGAACAGTGTGGAAGGTGTGTTTAAGACGGAGGAGTGTGTGCTCTGTCACTCCGTGCAGACGCCGACCATTGTGAACGACTGGAGAGCCAGCGGTCACGCCAACCCGAGACCGGACGCCGAGGCCGCTAAAAAGTATTATCTAGGCGACCCGGCCGCGATGGCCCAGAAGGCAGATGCTATAGCAAAGAAAATCGGTGAAGATATAACGGTAGTTGGATGTGACAAGTGTCACGGAAACGACCACCAGAAGCTTCAGATGCCTACCTGGCAGACATGCCAGAAGTGCCATCCCGAGCAGACGGCCGGGCATCGTTCCGGCGGACTTGGCTCGCACACCCATGCATGGACGGTGAACGTGTTGGAGTTCTCCTGGCAGCTTGGGAAACCACCGGAGGAAGTCAACGGATGTCAGGCATGTCACGCCATAATAGAGAACAGGTGCGACGGCTGTCACACCAGACACAAGTTTAACGCTGCTGAGTCCAGACAGGCCCACGCATGTAGGTACTGCCACCTGGGTGTAGACCACAGGGAGTGGGAGATGTACAGCACCTCCATGCACGGCATACTTCATGACGAGGAGCAGTCTATACAGGACTGGACAAAGCCTCTGAAGAAGGGTAATCACAGGGTACCTGGCTGTGCGTACTGCCACATGCAGGAGGGCGACCACAACGTACAGAGGTTTGGTACAATCTATAGTGACATGGGTATGTTTGAGGTAGACCGTGGCGCGCCGAAATGGGCGGCAAAGAGGGAGGCATGGATAAAGAAGTGTATGGATTGCCATTCTCCCAACTTTGCAAGGGATCAGTTGAGGTCGATGGACTATGGTGTAAGGTTGAGCTTTACCAAGTGGCGTGAGGCCGCTAACGTTATCGTGGGTTGTTTCCTCGGAGGCGAGCTGGACCCCATGCCGACGGACCTTGCTCCGGACTGGTACGGTCACTATACCTTCAGTCTGTTGCCAACCGGAGACCCCAGGTTTTATAACGTTTCCGACCTAGAGAGGATGGGGCTTGAGATGATTTGTTATCTCACGGATAACGTGTACAAGGCCCTCGCCCACATGGCTATTTACAACGCCACTTACGGGACGGGCGGTGCCTTTGAGCAGGACCGTATGCTGATTCAGATTAAGGCTGAGGCCAGCCGTCTGAAGAGGTTTAAGGCCCTTGAGCAAAAGGTCGGAATTGAGTACAAGGCTCAGCCGTATTGGAAGCATGGCGAGTACTTGGACCTTCTGACCGGTTGGAAGAGGAAGGAAGGCGACGTGGACCTTGCCTGGTTCCAGAGGAACGATATCCCGCATCGTCATAACGCCGATTCGGGTCTGGAGGCCCATGTTCCAGAGGTGCACGGAAGTCCTGTTCACGGTCAGTAGTACAGCTGGAATCATTTGCTAAGAACCAGGAGGGTAGCAGGGATTTTTGCTACCCTCCTGTCATTTTGGTGTGGTGTAGTTTTTTACTTAGGAGGTGCTTATATAATGGGCACAGGTGTTGCAAAATCTGTAACAACGCAAAAGCTTGTAAATGAGAAGGGGCGTTTCGGAAGGTTCGGAGGCAGGTACGTCCCTGAGACGTTGATTCCCGCGCTTGAACAGCTTGAGCGGGAGTATCTTGCCGCTAAGAAGGACAGGGACTTCCAGAAGGAATTAAACTATTATCTGAAGGAATATGTAGGGAGACCATCACCTTTATATCTGGCCGAAAGACTGGGGAAGCGTTTGGGTGATGTGAAGGTATATTTAAAGAGAGAGGACTTAAATCACACGGGCGCCCACAAGATAAATAATACTTTAGGTCAGGCACTTCTGGCGAAGAGGATGGGCAAGCGGCGAATAATCGCAGAGACAGGCGCCGGGCAGCACGGTGTAGCCACGGCCACGGCGTGCGCTATGTTTGGCCTGGAGTGCGAGGTATATATGGGAGAGGAGGATATGCGACGTCAGTCCCTGAACGTATTCCGCATGAAGCTCCTCGGCACGAACGTTATACCGGTTAAGACCGGTTCAATGACGTTAAAAGACGCTACCAACGAGGCTCTGAGGGATTGGATGGCCTCGGTTGGAAATACTCACTATATATTGGGTTCCGTCGTAGGTCCACACCCGTATCCTACAATGGTAAGGGATTTTCAGTCTATAATTGGCAAGGAAGCAAGGGACCAGATCCTTGAAAAAGAAAATCGGCTTCCTGACTGTTTAATTGCCTGTGTGGGTGGCGGCAGTAATTCAATAGGGCTGTTCCACCCGTTCATTGAGGACGAAGGTGTGCGGATGATAGGTGTGGAGGCTGGCGGTATCGGCTTAAAAGTTGGTGAGCATGCAGCAACACTTTCTTACGGAAAGGTAGGGGTCTTGCACGGCAGTATGAGCTATGTGCTTCAGGATGATGACGGTCAGACTCAGCCAGTTCACTCCATATCGGCCGGCCTGGACTATCCAGGTGTGGGTCCTGAGCATAGTTACCTCAAGGACATAGGCAGGGCAGAGTACGTGTCTGTGACTGATGCCGAGGCGCTGGAGGCCTTCCAGGCATGTGCCAGGTCAGAAGGCATAATTCCCGCACTTGAGGCGGCACATGCCCTGGCTTATACCATGAAGGTTGCACCCTCTTTAGACAGGGGGAGCGTAATTCTTGTCTGCCTTTCCGGCAGTGGAGATAAGGACTCCTTTGAGGTTGCTGCAAAGCTGGGAATAAAGATTAATTCACCAGCTCATGGATAACAGGATTGACCAGAGGTTTAAGCTACTAAAGAGCAAAAAGGAATCCGCCTTTATCCCCTTTATAACCGCCGGTGATCCGAGCCTCGAGGTTACCAGGGGACTTATACTGGAACTAGAAAGATGTGGCGCCGACATCATAGAGCTCGGCATCCCTTTTTCTGACCCTATCGCAGACGGCCCCGTCATACAGGCTTCCTATTATAGAACACTTGCCAAGGGACTCAGGGTAGAAGACGTCTTCCGCTTAGTTAAAGATGTAAGAAAGGAGACGGATATTCCCATCGTTTCTATGGTGTCCTATAGTATCGTCTTCAAAATTGGTGTGGAGAAATTTTTGGTAAGTGCCAAGGAGTCCGGTTTCGATGGCGCCACTATCCCGGACTTACCCGTAGAAGAAAGTCAGGCGCTAATTCGTTCTGCAAGCGAGAAAGATTTTCGTATAGTTTGCTTCGCCGCCCCGACCACAACCCCTGACCGCATGGAACAAATTGCAAAAGGCACACAGGGTTTTCTATACTACATGTCCGTTGTAGGGATAACCGGTGTAAGAGACAGTTTACCCAAGGACATGAAGGAGAATATCTGTAGATTAAAGAGGTTGACAGATAAGCCTATTGCACTTGGCTTTGGCATCTCAACGCCTGAGCAGGCCAAGATAGCAGGCAGTGTGGCTGACGGTGTGATTGTGGGCAGTGCCCTGATAAAAGAGTTGGAGCGCAATATCGACAAGTCCCCGTCCGAGATTATAAAGGCGGTTGGACAGCTTGCAGGGAAACTGTCTGCGGGTGCCAAGGGCAGGGTTTAGACGTAATTTTGGCATTCTGTAAGGTATTTGGTGCCGCAAGGTAATGGGTTGGAAATTCTGATGGGCAAAGCGGACATTTCGTCAAGATCGATAGAGATAGCCCCTGGTGTATTTTGGGTCGGTGTACTGGACCGCAACCGCACTATCTTCGACAGTTTTATGAGCCTTCCTTACGGGACCACGTACAACGCCTACCTGGTTGTCGGCAGAGACAAAATAGCGCTGATTGACACGGTCAGTTCTGAGTTCGGCGACGTCCTTATAAAGAAGATAAGCGACGTGGTGAGACCGGAAGATATAGATTACTTGGTGATGAACCATGCTGAACCGGACCACGGTGGGTCAATACCGAAGGTGTTATCTATTGCCAAAGAGGCCAGGCTGGTTGCCTCAAATAAGGGGGTGGGCGTAGCAAAACTATTCTACGACGTCCAGGAAGAAAGGGTCACAGCCGTGGGAGACGGGGCGCATATTGACCTTGGCGGCAAGACACTGAGATTTATAGACGCACCTTGGCTTCATTGGCCGGAGACAATGTTTACCTACTGCGAAGAGGACAAGGTCCTTTTCAGTTGTGATTTCCTCGGCGCCCACGTGGCGGCAGATAAGATATACGAAGACGAAGTTGGCGACATAGTGCTTGCCGAGGCCAAGAGATACTATGCCGAGATTATGATGATATTTATAAACCCTCTCAGAAAGGCGCTCGATAAGTTGGATGGGTTAGACATTAAGATAATAGGTCCAAGTCATGGGCCTGTGTACCGGAACCCACGGCGCATACTGGATGCCTATAACAAGTGGGCAAAGGGCCCTTTGGAAAAGAAGGCGGTAGTTATTTATGTGTCCATGTATGGCAGTACCGCTGCACTGGAGAAGACGGTGGTTAAGGCCATGGAAGAAGAGGGGATTGATGTGGTAGCTTACAACATGGTAAGGTCAGATGTCTCCCACATAGTTACGGACCTTGTGGATTCCAGTGCCATAGTCTTCGGCTCACCGTCCTTTTACGGAGGTATGCATCCCAGGCTTGCCTCCTCGGTGGAGCTAATTAGGAGTATCAAGCCTCGGGGTAAGGTAGTGGCAGTGTTCGGTTCTTATGGTTGGGGAGGTGGAGCCGCTAAAGAAATAAAGGCCAGGCTGGCGCCGGCCGGCTTCGATGTGATAGAGACATTGGAAATAAAGGGCCCTCCCAGGGAAGAAGCTCTGGATAAGGCCCGTGCCCTTGGCAAATTGGTCGCAGATAAGGTGAAGGAAATCTTGGCGAAGAATTAGCTTTGGACAAGATATTCTGATATTTCACCTATGTCGTCCGGGGTGAACTCAGAATTGCAGTAAAGACATATAAAAGAGGTTACAACTTTTCCGCATGCAGGACAACCCGTCTGGACGGTCTCTGTCTCGTCAGAAAACCTTGTTTCCTTCTGGCATACGGGGCAGCCAACAATTTTTAACATCGTATGTTTTTATCTTATACGCCTTGCGTAAGGGCAGTGAAATTAATGTCTTATGTTTCTAAACCCAGCATATAGCCTTTTGTCGAGACGGTCAATCTTCTCGAAAAGATGCGTTTATTTATAGTCCATGAGGAGCTGCTATTTTAGGCATTCTTTTAAGTAAAAAGGGGTTTTTTAATTGACATTTAAGATGACATCTCTATAATGTGTCTTTCTTAGCCACAGATACCAATCTATACATATAAAGTATAGTAGTATTTGGAAAGGAGGTGTAAGGTAATTGGGGAAAGGAGGAGGAGTTACAAGGTCTATGAATAGATCTAGGAAAGGAGGAGGACGTTTTAACATGCCTAAAACGTTGAAGGTACTGCTAATCTTAGGTTTTGTTGCAGGCCTGTGTTTCATAAGCTCCTTCAACGGTGGGTTTGATAATGATGTGTATGCAGTAGAAATCATTACCCACTGGGTGCCTCACGAAGTATATGGTATGCCAGGCGAGCCAGATAATAATGGAAAGGTTTACTTCTCTGGTCTTGGCGCCAAGTACATGGGTGCACCGAAGGGAGGACCGCCCTGGCCTGGTAAGTACAGTAGGTTTTTTAGGACATTACCTGCCTATCGCTATTACATTCCTGACGGTATGTATAATAGAGAGGACCTCCGTCCACCGAACCCGATAAAGGGTGTCTTCCGCAATGAGCAGTGCGTGGGGTGTCATGAGGTTTTGACTCCCGGAATTGCAAGAGACTGGAAGATGAGCAGGCATGCTTCAGTTGAGCCCGCTCCGGTAGGTTGTCCGACCTGTCATAACTCTGACCACCAGAAGCTGCATATGCCCAGCTCAAAGACCTGTGGTACAGAGGATTGTCACAGCACGCAGTACACACAGCAGATGGAAGGTGGAATTGGTTCTCACGGATCCTGCGCCAGCTTTGCTCAGGTAGAGTGCGCATGGTCCATCGAGAGACCACCAGGAGATACTGCCGGTTGTGTGCTTTGTCACACCAGTGCTGAGGAGAGATGTTCGACTTGTCACGCAAGGCACCGTTTCGATCCCAGGACAGCCAGGAAGTCTGAGCAGTGCAAGACCTGCCACTGGGGTAAAGATCACCGTGACTGGGAGGCCTATGACATATCCATTCACGGCGTAGTGTATCAGACCGGCAAGTGGGACCCGAAGCTGTTTGACTGGGAACAAAAGTTGTCTGAGGCAACTTACACCGGTCCGACATGCGCATATTGCCACATGCGTGGTGGTCATCACAACGTGCAGAAGCTGTCCACGGTCTACACAAGTATGGGTATGTCCATGTGCGACCGCGGCGCTCCTCTCTGGCAGGAAAAGAGAGATACATGGGCATCAGTTTGTGACGATTGTCACTCACCCAGATTCGGCAAAGAAATCCTTCAGTGTATGGACGAGGCAGTTAAGGATGCCGCCCTTAAGTATCGTGAGACCTTCAAGGTTGCAGAAGATCTCTACAGGGACGGTGTACTAGACCCCATGCCTAAGGACTTGGCGCCAGACTGGTCTGGTCAGCACATCTGGAGTCTTAAGATCGGCGCTTATCACGGCAACGAGTTTGGTGGAAAGACAGGCGAGTCCGGTGAGTTCAGGATGTCCAACTGTACCAACGTAGAGCGTCTGTGCTTCGAGAGCGTTGGTTACTGGCAGACCTATATATTCAAGGGTATGGCTCACGGCAGCTGGAACGACGCCACATACTGCGATGGCTCCTTTGGTATGGACCGTTGGCTGGTGGACGTCAAGACGCAGGCTTCCAGGGCCAGAAGGCTTGCAGCCCTTGAGAAGAAGGTCGGAATCACCTGGGTCCCAGAAGACTTCTGGAGACACGGTGAGTGGCTTGACCAGCTTAGTGGTTGGAAGATTGTCAGGGAGTATCCTGGCAAGACCATGTTTGACCTCTGCCCAGAGCCGGGTTGGCTTGATACACATCATGCACCAGCCGCTGAGGTGGAGTATATCGAGAGAATGATTAAGCAGCTCGGTATGAAGGCTGGTAGGCATTCTGTTCACGGCCACGGTCATGAGGAGCATGGCACTCAAGGTCCTGAGACGCATGAACACGAATCGCCTGAACATACTCACGCCAGATAGATTCGTTTACTTTGTGTGATGTTCTGTTGTTAATCAAGAGCTGCACAGATGGGTAGTTGCCTCTGTGCAGCTCTTTTTTTATAGAATGGAGTTTTGCTGAGATGAGAATGGTACTTTCAATAGCGCTAAGCTTGTTCCTTGTAGGCCAAATATTTGCGGGTACCGGTGTTGCCGGAGAGGGCTCCGTACTCCACAAAGACGTTGCGCAAGATTATTACAAAAAAGGTCAGTATGACGATGCCGTAAATGAATATAAACAGTGGCTCAAGAAGAATCCGTTTGACCCGGAGGCCTTTTTGGAACTGGGTCAAAGCTACGTGGCTAAGGGGTTGTACAAAGAGGCCGTCGAAGAGTATAAGCAGGCGCTGAAATTCTATCCGGACTATCCCGAGGCACATCTCAAGTGTGCAGATGCGTATTTTGCGCTTAATGATATGGAGAAGGCCGAATATGAATACCATCAGGCAATCAGGACGAACCCAACCATGGTTGAGGCCTACTACAAGCTGGCAGTAATACTTAATATGACGGGAAGATACGATCAGGCCATAGCGCAGTGCAAGAGGGCCATTAACAAGGACCCCCAGTATGCGCAGGCGTATGTTGCAATGGGTCTTGCTCATTACAAAAATGGCAATTTGGACGAGGCGGTAAATAACTGCAAAAAATCGTTGGAATTAAAGCCGGAACTGATAGAGCCTCACAGGACACTGGGTCTTGCGTATGCCGGAAGCGGTATGGTTGATGAAAGCATAAGGGAGCTTAGGGTAGTGCTCAATGCGGTCACTGAGGATACGGAGGCGCGTCTCTGGCTTGGGAAATCACTGGCAAAGAAGGGCCAAAAAGACGAGGCCGTGGAGGAGTACAGGAAGATTCTTTCAGTAAAACCGCAGTATGCAGATGCCCATTATTATCTTGGTCTCATCTACTATGACAAAGGCCTTGTTGACGAGGCAATAGTGGAATACAAGAGCACGATAGATACCAACCCCAAACACCCGGAGGTACACACTGGACTGGGGATGGCATATAGTCAGAAAAGGGCATTTGAGGGGGTTATATCTGAGTTTGGGAAGGCGGTTGAGATAAAATCCTCACAACCGGACGAGTTTATAGCGGCCATGAGAGAGGCCATAAATTCCGACCCGAACAATGTGGAGGCAAAGGTCTATCTTGGGATTGCGCTGGCGGATAAAGGGAGATTGGATGAGGCGATAGAACTTTATCAAAATGCCATTTCCCTGAGCCGTTATTACGTTGATGCCCATTACCGTCTCGGTCTGGCATATGCAGAAAAGGGTCTTTTGGAGGAAGCTGCCGCAGAATTCAAGCAAGTTATAGAGATAAACCCAAAATATGCGGATGCCCATAAAGAATTGGCCGATACATTCAATAGGATTGGTGCACCTAAGGATGAGTACACGATATGGTCCAACGCAGTGGAACGCGACCCCGACGACACCAAGGCCCATCTGGGGCTCGGTATGTATTTCCACCGCATGAATAATATTGACGACGCCAAGGCAGAGTATGACAAGGTACTGGAGCTGGACCCTTATAATGCCAGCGCATGCTATAACCTGGGTGTACTGTACCAGGATTTGCACCTTTCCGAACGGGCGATACCTTACTATCAAAGGTGCATAGAGCTTAAGCCGCAGTACGACAAGGCTTATTTCAATCTGGCACTTGCATATCAGGATCAGGAGAGGTACGAAGAGGCGATAGGAATATACGAGAAGGCACTTAATATCAATCCTGACTATGCTCAGGGTCGAGTTAATCTGGGCCTCCTCTACTATGCGCAGGATATGTTTGATGAGGCCCAGCTGCAGTTTAATAAGGCCCTGGAGGCTGACCCGGACCTTGCAGAGGCCTACTACCTTATCGGCGTGATAGAGGGGAAGAAGGGGAATGTTGACGTTGCGCTCGAGAAGACGCGAAAGGCCCTTGAACATGACCCGGATCATGTCCATGCCCATTTCAATCTGGCTACCATCCTCTACATGAAGGGTAACCTGGAGGAAGCACTAAAGGAGTATCAGAAGACGATACAGATGAATAGAACCTATGCCGACGCCTACTATAACGTCGCCAAGATATATGAGGAGTGGGGCATGAGAGCCGAGGCGGAGAGCTATTTTGTGCAGTATGAAAAGGCTAAGGCAACACAGCAGGATGCCACAGGAGTTGCGCGTAAGGTCGTTGAAGAACAGGAGTTGATGCCGGATCCAAGCACATACGTTAGGTAACAGCCTTACAGATGCTTTGTTAATTGGCCTCCGAGGGAAGACAATATTTGCAGTGAGACCTCTGAAAGACATTGTGAAGCTGTCATTCTGAGGGCGCGAAGCGACCGATGTGGCGTTGGGGCTTGCTCTCCGCCTAAGGCAAATTGAACGTGGCAGCTTGCTGTCACGCTACACGACCTTGTGAAACTGTCATTCTTCGCTTCGCTCAGAATGACAACATCCAATAAACTGACTTTCGCAGAGGTCTCGTAGTAGTTACCAAAGGGATGGGACTATTTTACCTGGTGTCTGCGACGCAGCGAAAACCGATTGCCCTGTTTCTTTCATCCGGCCTGGCAAAGGATCTCTTTGTGCATCTGAGCAGATACGCGGAGTTGGCAAAGAGTGATCCCCCCCGCATAGACCTGACCCCGGTAGATTTTTCCGGTCCTTTTGGGTTAGATGTCGGACCTCTTTTGTAGTAGTAGCGGTCAAACCAGTCGCTGCACCATTCCATCACACTACCCGCCATATCGTGGCATCCAAAAACACTCTTGCCGTCCTCATAACTGCCGACTGTAAGAGGTCCGGTTGCTCCCCAGTTTACCCTTGAGGCGCTGAAGACGTCACCCCAGGGAAACCGTCTGCCATCGGTGCCCCTTGCCGCCTTTTCCCATTCTGCCTCTGCTGGAAGGCGCTTTCCCGCCCATGCGGCATAGGCATAGGCGTCGTACCAGTCTATTCTTATTACTGGAAAATCAGGATGGTCGAAGTATCTGTCTTCATACCACTTATCGGGTGTGTGGTCTTTGTCTTTGGGTTCGCCTGGGTAGCATTTGCTGTGGTCGCCGGTCTCACGAACGTGCTTTAAAAACGCCCAGTATTGGGCATTTGTAACTTCATATTTGTCTATGTAAAAGGCGTCCAAATATACTTCCCTTTGCGGCGTTTCCTCCAGCCTTGCATTCTCGCTCATTTCATCCCTGAAATTGCTTCCCATTACAAAGATACCTGCGGGCACGACGACCATCTCTTCCCATTTGCTCCGGTTCTCCTCCAGGGCCTTCTTCATTATCTCACTTTTCCGCTCTTCCTTATCCTGGAGCCTTTTCTCTTTCTCCCGCGGCTTTAGGCTGGTCTCCGCCTCTTCCAGTTTCGCCACATAACCCTCGATTTGCTGCCTTGCCTCGGTATTCTCATAGGGTATCAACTTTAAACATTCGTCCAGGTGTTTCAAGGCCGACTTTTTGTCACCCAACTGCCAGTAAACACCCCCAAGCTTGTAGTGCACAGATGGGTCTGAAGGGTCTAGTTCCAACACACGTAAGAGTTCGTTCAATGCATCCTCAAAGTATGCCTCTTCTATCAGTTGGTCCGCCTTTTCTGTGCGCTTCTTGGCCATTTCCTTGAGCTGTTCCTTGGTAAGTTCTTCCGGGGCGGCCCCTGGTTTTTCGGCCGGTGCAGGTTCCAGTTCAGCTCCGTCGTTGCGGCAGAAGGTCTCTCCGAGTTCACCCCTTTGCCCGCATTTTGGACAGATGAGTTCCGCCTCCACTGCGAGTAGTTCCGTACCGTCTTTTCCGCAGAATTTTATATCTTCCGTATACATCTGGCCGCAGTCCGGACACCTCTTTGTTTCCGGCGTTTCGGGCTCGGACCATGTTACAGACGTTGATATGCAGATGGTAACGACAAACAGTAGGTGCAAAAATAACCTAATCATCTTTACCTCCAACAACTTACACAAATGCGTGTACCCAGTAATATGTGGCGTAAAAATAAATGTTACCATATAGACACCAAAAATCAACACGCTAAAAACACTTGAAACGGCCGGTATCATTGTGGTAAAATTCCTATCTCTCAAACCTTATCCTAGATAGAGTCCAACAAAGAGGAGGGGCCTCATGGCAGAAGGTGAGAAGTGTGAATGCTGGTCAACCAAGACCATAGACTGGGTAAAGCAGAATAAAAGGACAGTAAGGATTGGTCTTGTCGTTTTCCTGCTGGTATTCGGCTTTGCCAACCTGCAGATGTACCACTACTCAGAGACCTGCGAGTTTTGCGGCTTGCTCTGCCATGAGATGAATGTGCATTATTCCTCCTTCATGGAGTCAAAGCACCACAACGAACACGTTCACAACTGTCACGAGTGTCATGTGGGAGCAGGCATGAAGGGTTTTCTCCATGCGAAACTCAGCGACGGTACGCACGACACATTTGAGCATCTTAAGGGTACTTTTGCCGACGGCAGGATTATAGAGGTTGCAGAAGATAGCGTACCCACGGTAAACAGCAATTGCATTAGGTGTCATTCAGAGGGGTACACAAAAGACCAGACGCATCTGCCTGCGGTTGCCGTAAGTACGCGCAAAATAAGCGAAGGTGTCTTTAAGAATCTTATGTGCACCGATTGTCATGCCGGCCTGGTACACCCGCATATGCCTGGGGACCTCTTCAAGGCATATACAGAAATGAAAAAGTCTCATCCGGATGCCAAGATAGAACCGATAGGTACGTATAAGGATGTAGAGTGTCTCGGCTGCCACAAGAACACTACCCCTGAGGTCGTAAAGGAATGGACCAACAGCGGACACGCAAAGAAAGGCGTGACCTGCGATGGGTGCCATGGTAACGACCACAGCGTAATTAAAGAAAGGTCCGGGCACGTTACAGCGGCCAGTTGCGCCCAGTGCCATGAGAAGGCCTACAATGAGTTTAAGGAGACCAAACATATACAAGGCCGGGTTGTAGCCACTGTCGCTGGACAAGATGTCATGACGAAGCAGCTGAGTATGTATCTCTGCAAGGACTGCCACCGCTTTGGAATGATACGCCCATGGGACGAAACCGGCGAGGACTGCGGCTCGTGTCACCTGGGGCACGTATTTTCCAAACAAGAGGCATCGAAGTCCACCGCATGTGAGAAGTGTCATACGGGTGGGGCATTCCCCGACCATTCGCAGCTTGACGTATCCGAGAACTCACCGCATGGTAAGATGTATGCCAAGTGGAGTGAAAGGATGGGGCGCACACCTGCCTGTCAGGAGTGTCACGGTCCTGAACACAGCCACAATTTTGAAAAATTCAGTGTTGTACACGAATCACTTTGAAAGATTTTATGTTCTGACAGATTCTAATTAACCGGAAGGTCTTTAAGTTGAATGTTTTTAAAAAATCCCGCCAAGTTAAGGTGGGATTTTTTATTTGCAGGTGGTTTGAATCGCCCGCAAAAGTGTTTAATGTATTTTCGTTAAGTTCTTTGTAGGTAGTGCTATTAACAAACCCATACAATTGAGGTTATAATATTGAGGTTCAGGAAAAGAGGGTTTAGATAAGCCGTGGGCATGAATCTAGTAGAAAAGATATTTAAGACACACCTGGTATCCGGGGAGTTAAAGGCTGGTACGGAGATAGGTTTATCCGTAGACCAGACCTTAACCCAGGACGCTACGGGCACTATGGCCTACCTGCAGTTTGAAGCAATGGGGATACCAAGGGTTCGTACCAAGATTTCTGTGAGCTATGTGGACCACAACACCCTTCAAACGAGTGTTGAGAACGCGGATGACCATCTCTATCTCCAGACGGTAGCGGCCAGGTACGGAATATACTATTCTAGGCCCGGGAACGGCATCTGCCATCAGGTACACCGTGAACGGTTTGCTGTCCCAGGGCAGATTATGCTCGGTTCCGACAGCCACACACCCACGTGCGGCGGTGTGGGGATGATTGCCATAGGGGCCGGGGGGCTTGACGTCGCCATGGCCATGGCAGGTGCACCGTTTTACACGACCATGCCGAAGGTAGTGCTTGTGAGACTGGAGGGTAAGCCTGGAGCATGGGTGGCGGCCAAGGACGTCATACTTGCACTCCTTGGGAGGCTTAGCGTCAAGGGAGGTGCTGGCAAGATATTTGAATACGGTGGGCCTGGAATAAAGTTCTTTCAAGTACCGGAACGTTCTACCATTACAAATATGGGTGCAGAGCTTGGGGCAACCACGTCGATCTTCCCCAGCGATGAAATAACGCGCAAGTGTATGAAGCACCAAAGAAGGGAAAAGGACTGGATAGATATAGGTCCGGATGGGGATGCTGCATATGATGAAGAGATCGTATTAGACCTAAACGGTCTTGAGCCGATGATCGCGAGGCCCAACAGCCCGGACAATGTCTGTCCGGTAAGGGACGTTGCCGGAACGAAGGTGCATCAGGTGTGCATCGGAAGCTGTACGAATTCCTCTTTCCATGACCTGATGATGGTTGCCGCTATCTTAAAGGGAAAGAAGGTTCCGCCCGGTCTTAGCCTGACAATAAGTCCCGGCTCCCGTCAGGTCTTGGAACTTATAGGCAGGAATGGTGCCTTAGAAGACTTGATTGAATCCGGGGCGCGGGTACTGGAACCTGCCTGCGGGCCCTGTATAGGTATGGGGCAGGTCCCACCTTCGGGGGGCGTGTCATTGAGGACATTTAACAGAAATTTCCGCGGCCGCTGCGGCACGCTAGATGCCGAGGTGTATCTGGCAAGTGTTGAGACGGCAGCCGCTACGGCGCTGACAGGGGTTATAACAGACCCAAGGGAACTGGGCAAGTCGGTAAAGTCCTATGGACTGGGTAATGTAAGGATAGATGATTCATTCATAGTGCCTCCCGCAAATGACCCGGAAAAGGTTGTGGTTATAAGGGGTCCGAACATTAAAGAACTGCCGAAGAAGGGGCCCCTTGGTGATTCTGTAGAGGGTGAGGTACTCTTGAAACTAGAAGACAACATAAGCACTGACCACATTCTGCCTGCAGGGGACCAGGTCCTTAAATACCGTTCCAATATACCCGCCATTTCCGAATTTACCTTTCTATACGTGGACAAGGACTTTGTCGGCAGGGCCAAAGAGAAGAAGGGCGGCTTTATACTGGGTGGCGCTAACTATGGTCAGGGTTCGAGTAGAGAGCACGCTGCGCTGGCCCCGATGTATTTAGGGATAAAGGCCGTTATAGCGAAGTCCTTTGCCAGGATACACAGGAATAACCTCATTAATACCGGAATCTTGCCGCTTGTCTTTACGAACGAAGCAGAGTACGATTCGGTAGATAAAGGAGACGCGCTGAGGCTTAAAGATGTTAGAACGGCACTTGTAAGAGGAGATAAGCGTATAGCTGTTCTAAACATTACCAAGAAGAGTATGGCCGTCTGGACAGAACACAATTTTAGTGAAAGAGAGAAACAGATAATTCTTGCCGGTGGACTGCTTAATTATCAGGCTCAAAAGAGTGCGGGTGGGCAATGAGGCCGAAGATAACCATAGTCGGGGCGGGAAATGTTGGAGGGACTGCGGCCCAAAGACTTGCCGAGAAGGAGGTTGGAGATATTGTGCTGGTAGACGTGGCTGAAGGTATACCGCAGGGCAAATCCCTGGATTTACTGGAGGCAGGGCCGATTTGTGGGTATGATACTAACATCATCGGTACAAACACTTACGATGAGACAGAGGGCTCAAGTATATGCGTAATTACTGCCGGAAGGGCCAGAAAACCCGGTATGACCAGGAGTGACCTCTTGGAGAATAACGTCAATGTGGTAAAGTCTGTTGTAGAGGAACTGGTAAAAAGGTCTCCGGAGACGATACTTCTGTTGGTAACCAACCCCCTGGATGCAATGGCGTACGTAGCATACAAGGTGAGTGGGTTTCCCAAAGAGAGGGTAATAGGCATGGCAGGTGTGCTGGATACATCCAGGTTTGCCACCTTTATTTCAATGGAGCTGGGCGTTTCCGTTGAGAACGTGCAGGCGATGCTCATAGGCGGACATAGCGACCCATTACCATTGGCGAGATATACGACCGTTGCCGGTGTACCAATAACGGAACTCCTGTCTAAAGAGAGGATTGATGCACTGATAAAACGGACAATCCATGGAGGCGCTGAGATAGTGCATCTCCTTAAAACTGGTAGTGCATATTTTGCCCCGTCCGCAGCGATAACAGAAATGGTCACTGCAATACTTATGGATAAGAAAAAGATTCTTCCTTCCACCGTCCTATGCCAGGGTGCGTATGGGCTGAAAGATATTTTTATTGGCGTTCCTGCAAAGTTGGGTTCAAAGGGTGTTGAGGGCATTATTGAACTGCACCTTACAGAAGAGGAAGGAAATCTATTACGCAAATCGGCCCAGGAAGTAAAGGCCGAATGCTCAGAGGTGGACAGGCTTATAAAATAGGAGCAAGAAATGACCTGTGGCTCAAGCCTTTGGCCCTGGCTCTTACAGCGTATCAGCGGCCTGTTTCTTAGCGCGGGGGTTATTATTCATTTCTGGATGCTTCATAAGGGCGGTGGTCCACCGGTTTACGAACAGGTGGTTGCACGTCTTATCTCTCCATGCTGGGTGTCATTTTATTTCCTGCTGCTGGCGGTGCTTCTCTATCATGGGCTTAATGGCGCTTGGGCCATTTTCCTTGATTTTAATACCTCTTCCTCCGCTAAATACATATTCAAGGTAACGCTCTATCTTATAGGGTTTTGTACATTCACTGCAGGGGTTATTGTACTGACAGGCTTTACTCCCTAGAGAGAAACAAACAGGGTGTAGGGGCGACCCGCCGGGCCACCCCTACCGGGATGAACCATGGCAAAACTTTGTCAAATAATAAGTGAAATCAGGTGGAATCCTGGTACCGAGGTCATTTCTTTTACCTTGCACAGGATTACTGGTGTAGCACTTGTCCTCTTTTTGTTTCTTCATATATGGACCCTCAGTGCCGTGTTCCGGGGCCCGGAGGCGTTCAATAAGGCTATCGGCAAATTCGACAATCCCATGGGGCATCTCATGGAATACACGCTCCTTCTGGCAGTAATACTCCATTTATTGAACGGGCTGAGAATAACCCTTATAGACCTCTTCGACCTTACTGCAATACAGGGGAGGCTTCTATGGGGGTCTTTGTGCATATTTGTCGTGATAGCGGTTTACAGTATTGGGATGTTATTTTAGGGGGAAATTTAATGCCGTACCACGACGTACTGGTTATTGGAGGCGGGCTTGCGGGATTGAGGGCGGCGATTGCGGTCAATGAGATGAACGCAAGTGTCGGCGTTATATCCAAGGTACATCCGTTGAGGTCGCACTCCGTAGCCGCACAGGGAGGGGTTAACGCCCCGCTGGGGAACCATCCAAGGGGAGGACATGACAGCTGGAAGAAACTTGCATATGACACAGTTAAGGGCAGCGACTTCCTGGCAGACCAGGATGCGGTTATCAAAATGGCCACGGAGGCAGCCTCGCGCATCCATGAGATTGAACACTGGGGCTGTCCCTTTAGCCGCACGGAGGAGGGGAAGATAGCCCAGAGGCCGTTCGGCGGCGCCGGGTTCCCCAGGACGTGTTATGCCTCTGATACAATCGGTCACGCCCTTTTAAATACCGCTTATGAGCAGACTGTCAGGTTCAAGCAGGCCGCCGAGCGAAGAGAGCTGGCTATTTACCCGGAGTGGCTGGTGTTGGCGCTTGTAAGAGAGGGTGACGAGTGCCAGGGTGTGGTGGCAATGGAATTGAAAAGCGGTAAGCTGGAGGTCTTCGGGTCCGGTGCGGTTATATTTGCCACAGGCGGCTCAGGAAGGATTTATGCCAATACCAGTAACGCACTTATTAACACGGGCATAGGCATGGCTGTCCCCTACTGGGCCGGTGTGCCATTGAAGGACATGGAGTTCGAACAGTTTCACCCCACCACCCTGTTGGGCAAGAACATACTCGTCACGGAGGGTGCAAGGGGGGAGGGTGGCTTTCTGCTGAATAGTAAGGGCGAGAGATTTCTGGCCAATTATCCTGATTCTCAGAAGGCCATGGAGGTGGCCCCGAGGGACATAGTGTCTAGGAATATTACCAGAGAGATACTCGACGGTAGAGGGTTTGAAGGGGGTGGGGGCTATGTACACCTGGATCTCCGCCACCTGGGTAGGGAGAAAATTATGGAAAGGCTTCATGGGATACGGACGATATGCCTGGAATTTGCCGGTGTAGACCCCATTACCGATCTCATCCCCATCCAGCCCGGGCACCACTATACTATGGGTGGGATTTCATGCAATACCGCCTGTGAGACAGGTCTGCACGGTCTTTATGCGGCAGGTGAGGTGGCCTGTGTCAGCGTGCACGGCGCGAACCGTCTCGGCGGGAATTCCTTGCTTGAAACTCTGGTATTCGGCAAGATTGCCGGTGAGAATGCCGCCAAGTACGTGCAGGGCAAGGGGGCGGCCGGCAAGATTGGGAAGGCTCACGAAAGGGCGCTAAAAAAGACGGAAGAGAAGATTGAGGGTTTATTGACGAGAGAAAATGGAGAAGACGCGGCTAGTATCAAGAAAGAGATGACAGAGGTGATGGCTAAAAAGGTAGGAGTGTTTCGCGAGGAACGCTGCCTGGCCGAGGCACTTGCGTGTATAAAAGAGCTCAGGGTGCGGTTTAAGGACGTTGCGCTGAGGCACAGGGGGAGGGGATGGAACCTTTCACTGCAAATGGCCCTTGAGCTTGAGGGCAGCCTGGACGTGGCCGACGCCGTGGCGGCGGGCGCACTTTCCAGGGAAGAGAGCAGGGGCTCTCACTTCCGTACGGATTTTCCCAAGAGGGACGATGAGAAGTGGCTGAAGCATACCCTGGCGTTTTATTCCGAAGACGGCGCAAGACTCCAGTACTGTGATGTTAGACCCGGTCCGGTTAGGCTGGAAGAGAGGAAATATTAGGTGGCAGACGCAACCTTCAAAATTTTACGATTCGATCCGGATTCGGGTAAAGGTCCCTACTTTCAGGCATTTCGTGTACCTCTCGAGAATAAGGGACTTACCGTGCTGGATGGGCTTAATCACATACTGGAGAATATTGATGGCTCCCTGGCCTTCAGGTCTTCCTGCAGGGCGGCCGTGTGTGGTTCCTGCGCCATGCACATCAACGGAAAGCACAGGCTGGCATGTAACACGCAGGTCTCCTCACTCAATACCCAGAGTATCACCATCAGACCCCTGGCCCACCTGGAGGTAGAGAAAGACCTGTGCGTGAACATGGATCAGTTCTGGGAGAAGTACGAGTTAGTAAGACCCTACCTTGTCCCTGGTTCGCCTCCGCCGGAGAAGGAGCGGATACAGAGCCAGGAGGATAGGGAGGAGTTAAACGTGGTGATTGACTGCATCCAGTGCGGTTGTTGCTATTCCGCCTGCCCCGTTACCCTGAGCAGCAAGGAATACCTGGGCCCCGCGGCGCTCCTGAAGATAGACCGTTTTGTAAGTGATTCTCGTGATGGCGCTCATGTCCAGAGGATAGAGCAGGCAGACGGCCCCTACGGTGTGTGGAGATGCCACAACGTATTCGCCTGCCAGTGCTGCCCCAAGGAACTTGACCCGCCCCGCTCCATCGCCCACGTCAAGCGACGCCTCATGCGCAGGAGACTGTTGGGCGGGGGTAAATAATCCGCATTTCTAATTTGTAGCCTCAGCAAAATTCTGCATAGCTGTCATTCTGAGGGAGTGAAACGACCGAAGAATCCTGTAGGGGCGGGGTTACCCCGCCCCTACTCCAATCCGCCTTAGGCGGAAACGTGACAGTCCACCTTAGGCGGACCACGCTACATGACCAGATTCTTCGCTTCGCTTAGAACGACATACAGCAGTAACAAACTTTGTAGAACTCTCAAATAAATTGTTAATGCAGGGGTAGGCTCCCGTGCCTGCCCAAACAGCAATTACCATGGGCAACCACAGAGGGTTGCCCCTACAACGATGCATATTTTAGAGAAAGTGCTGGGAGACAAAGATTTTGTAGTTGCTCGATTTATCGAGCCTGCTGAAAGCCCCATAAATGGGGCAACTACACCGCCAATAAGGTGTACCTAGACGTACGCTACAATACTACGACCTTGGGAAAAGACTGTAGTGGCAGAGCTCGCTCTGCTTAGTGTCGAGCAAGCTCGACCACTACATCAAAAATGGGTTGCACATGGCTTACTGCCATGCGGTTGTTGTAGTTACTGTAGCGTTGGGAGATGAAGGGCCATGAGGGTAACCTATGATGAGCAGGCCGATGCCATGTATATATACTTCAGTGAACTGCCTGTCGCCGACACAAAAAGGTTAGGGGAAGGAGTCTTTGTTGACCTTGTGTCCTAGCATGATTTCGTTATTATTTTTCATATTATTTCCCATCTATCCTTATGACTTTCTAAATTCTTAGTGGATAGACGGGTGTGTGTTGATTTTGTGTTCTTTGGCCTCTTTCCTTTCTTTTTAGATAGCCAATCTGAATAGCCCTCGTATATCATTTTTCGGACGTCTTCTTCTCGGCAAATGTAAAATTCATCCTGATTTTGTTCCCCCAATTTTACGAATACATATATTAAGTTTGAATTGGGGGGTTCAGTTTTTCTACGCACGGTTTGAATATCTCCTGATTGTGAAATTTCTAAAAACTTGCTTGCATCGAATTGCCAGTCACCCTTTTTAATTGTTTTGACTTGGATTGTAATAGTCTTTTCTGACTGTTCAGTAATCCCGAGTATATCAAATTCAGGAACATTTCCAGTAAAAGTTGTTGCAACAAACCCTCTCCTACAAAGTTCTGCAGCAACTAAATATTCGCCAGCTTGTTTTATAAGTTGAGTACTTCTACCAGGCGCCATGTGTTGACCTCCTTCTGGTTCTACTTAGCGGTTCCATTAGATGTTCCAGGGTTTTAGCCCTGGGCGTAGTTGCACAGGTGTTTAATATGCGCAGGGCGGAAGCTCTGCGTTACCCGATTTTACTGTAGCGTGGCAGCTTGCTGCCACGTTCAACGTTGAGCGGAATGAAGAATCTAAGTAGAGTGCGTCTGGACGTACCGAAGATGTTGTTCACCCCTGTAGTGCCCCATAAATGGGGCAGCGGCAAATAATGTGGGGTTTTATAGAGATTCTTTTTTACACGGTTGAGGACGTTTCCGTCCCCTGGATGTTGGCCCTGGCGGCCGTGAGGCGGGCGATGGGTACTCTGTATGGGGAACAGCTTACGTAGTTCATGCCTACGCGGTGGCAGAATTCTATGGAGTCAGGATCGCCGCCGTGCTCGCCGCAGATTCCTATTTTTATGTCTGGCCTGGTGCTCCTGCCCTTCTTGACGCCTATTTCTACCAGTTGTCCTACGCCAGTCTGGTCGAGTGACTGGAAGGGGTCATTCTCGAGGATGCCCTTTTCTATGTAGTCCGGCAGGAATCCGGCTATGTCATCGCGGCTGAAGCCGTATGTCATTTGTGTCAGGTCGTTGGTACCGAAGGAAAAGAACTCTGCGTCCTTTGCTATCTCATCGGCTATCAGGGCCGCCCTGGGCAGTTCAATCATGGTGCCCACGGAATATTTGACATTAACCCCCTTACCATCCATTATGGTCTTGGCCAGGGCGTTTATATTATCTCTGAGCAGCCGAAACTCTGCGGGTATGCCCACCAGGGGAATCATTATTTCCGGGTATACCTCTATGCCCTTCTTCTTCACGTTGCATGCGGCCTCAATAATAGCCCTCACCTGCATGTCGTATATATCCTTGTATGTGATTCCGAGCCGGCAGCCGCGATGGCCGAGCATGGGGTTGAGTTCATCCAGTCGAGAAACGGCCATCTTGACGCTCTTTAGGGTCATGCCCATCTTCTTTGCCATCTCCTTCTGGCTCTTTTCTTCATGGGGCAGGAATTCGTGCAGGGGTGGGTCCAGCAGACGCATGGTCACGGGCAGGTTTTCCATGGCCTTGAATATCTTTTCAAAATCGCCCCTCTGCATGGGCAGTAACTTGTTCAAGGCCTTTGTATATAACATGTTAGGACACTTGAATGCCTCTTTTACTTCGGCAAGTTCTTTCTTTAGTTCGGGTTTCTTTTCTTTTGGTGCATTTTCAAGTTCTTTCTGCAGAGCGTCAATCCGTATCTTTAAATTCTTTACCTCCGGAGCAAGCAGTATCATCTGCCTTACAAAGTCTATTCTGTGTTCCCCGAAGAACATGTGTTCGGTACGGCAGAGACCGATTCCCTGTGCCCCAAATGCCCTCGCCTTGACGGCGTCTTCAGGGGTATCGGCATTGGTTCTTACAGCGAGCTTCCTAAATTCATCTGCCCAACCCATGAGTACGGCGAAATCACCGCTGAGTTTCGGTTCGATTGTAGGAACCCGCCCCATCATTACCTCGCCCATGCTGCCGTCCAATGAGATGTAGTCCCCCCTCTTTACTATCTTGCCGTTCACGCTGAACCGCTGCGATTTGTAGTCAACGTTTACATCACTCGCGCCGACCACGCAGCACCTTCCCATACCCCTTGCTACCACGGCGGCGTGTGACGTCATACCGCCACGGCAGGTAAGGATACCCTGTGCGGCATGCATGCCTGCCACGTCCTCCGGAGAGGTCTCTTTTCTGACCAGAATGACCTTTTCGTTCTTAGCTGCCAGATTTTCGGCCTCTTCGGCGTTAAAGACCACCTTGCCCGTGGCCGCACCGGGTGAGGCAGGTAATCCTGTGGCTATTACCACCTTTTTGGCCTTGGGGTCAAATATCGGGTGCAGGAGTTGGTCCAATTGCTGGGGGTCTATCCTCAGGACGGCCATTTTCTTGTCTATAAGCCCCTCGTTTACCATGTCAACGGCTATTTTCATGGCCGCCTCTGCGGTTCGTTTGCCGTTTCGTGTCTGCAGCATATAGAGCTTGCCCTCCTGGATAGTGAACTCTATATCCTGCATGTCCTTATAGCGTTTCTCCAGGATGTCTTTATAGCGCAGGATTTCGTTATATATGCGGGGCATCTCTTTTTGCAGATTGCTGATGGATTCCGGTGTGCGAATTCCCGCTACTACGTCCTCACCCTGGGCGTTGATAAGGAACTCGCCGTAGAGGGCATTTTCGCCGGTTGAAGGATTCCTTGTGAAGCAGACGCCGGTTGCAGAATGACTGCCCATATTGCCGAATACCATTGCCTGAACGTTTACGGCGGTACCCGGAAGACCTTTGATGTTGTACAGCTGTCTATATTTAATTGCCCGCGGGTTATTCCACGATGCAAACACTGCGTCAATTGCCTTTTGGAGCTGAATCCTTGGATCGTCAATAAGGTTTTCGCCGGTGTTCTTTTTATATATGTCTTTGAACTTTTCAACGAGTTCCTGGAGATGTTTAGTGGTGAGTTCCGTGTCGTTCTTGACGCGGACTTTCTTCTTTATGTTTTCTACTTCATGTTCAAACTTGTCGCGGCTTATTCCCATGACCACGTTGCTGAACATGGATATGAACCTGCGGTAGGCGTCCCACGCAAATCTTTCGTTGCCTGTTTTGTTTATAAGCGCCCGAAGGGTAGCCTGATTCAGTCCAAGGTTTAGGACGGTGTCCATCATCCCGGGCATGGAGGCCGCTGCGCCGCTACGAACCGATACAAGGAGGGGATTCTTGGTATCGCCGAAACCTGCCCGCATTGTCTCTTCCAACCTGTTTAAATATTTACCAACTTCCTCTGAAAGTTCGGCAGGGTATGTCTGGTTATTCTCGTAATAGTATTTACATACATCGGCGCTTATGGTAAAGCCAGGAGGGACCGGCAGCCCAAGATTGCTCATCTCAGCGAGATTGGCGCCTTTGCCACCCAAGAAGGCGCGCATGCCTGCACTTCCCTCTGCCTTGCCGTTGCCAAAGGAATATATGTACTTATTGCCCATCGTATACTACCTCTCCTTTCACGTTTGTCGCATAGGTGTGGGGGCATGGTTGGAAGTGACAAAGTAGCAATACTACAGTAAGGGGTCATAACCTCTACTGTAATATGACTTCGATGTCGCCCATGGAAAATAAGTGGTAAAAGTTTAGCAGAAATTTTTAGTCATAGCAAGACATTTCTCACGGACACGGCCTTATTACATTTGACATAACTATATTGTTCTGTTAGTATTACGCCACTTCTGTATATTGCCCAAAATAGAGGACCTGATGACACTTAAGCCCGGTAAGGAGCTCGTGGCGGGCCAATCGATCATACTAAATCAACCTGGCAAAGAAACAGGAACCATGCCTAAGATACGAAGGGCCTTGATAAGTGTTTATGATAAGGAGGGTATTGTAGCGTTTGCAAGGGGTCTGGCTGAGCTTGGCGTGGAAATAATGTCTTCCGGTGGAACGGCCAGACTTATCAGGGAAAGCGGAATAAACGTTATTGAGGTCTCTGCGTATACAGGGTTTCCTGAGATGATGGACGGCCGCGTGAAAACCCTTCATCCCAAGGTGCACGGTGGGTTACTTGCACTCAGGGACAATACTACCCATATCCGACAGATGAAAGAACACGGCATTTTACCCATAGACATGGTTGTCGTAAATTTGTACCCCTTCGAGAGGACCGTTGCCAAGGAGGGCGTTACAATGGAGGAGGCCGTGGAGAACATAGACATCGGCGGCCCTTCCATGATACGCTCCGCAGCGAAGAACTATAAACACGTTGCCGTAATAGTTGACCCCGACCAGTATGCACCAGTGTTGGAAGAAATGAAGAAAAATGATGGACGGATATCGGAATCCAAGACCCTCGAATTGGCCGTTCAGGCATTTAGGCTTACGGCCCGTTACGACGGCGCAATATCCGGCTTCCTCGCCAGAGAGACGCAAGACGCCTTTCCCCAGAGACTTTTTGCAGAGTTTCTTAAGAGGCAGGAACTCCGGTACGGGGAAAACCCGCACCAGGCCGCCGCATTTTATGTGGAGGCGAAAGGCAGTATAGAACCGTGCGTCTCACGGCTGGATCAACTGTGTGGCAAGGAGCTTTCGTTTAATAATATACTCGACCTGAATGCGGCCCTTGAACTGGTAAAGGAGTTAGATGATCCGGGTGCGGTAGTAATAAAACACACAAATCCTTGTGGTGCAGGAGTTGCCGAAACGCTTTCCGAGGCCTTTCGTAAGGCCCACAGCGGGGACCCCGTGTCCGCATTTGGTTCTATTGTCGGTTTAAACCGCTGCGTGGATGTACAGACCGCCGAGGAGGTTACCGCGCCTGGTAACTTTGTGGAAGCCGTGGTCGCACCTGATTTTACGTCAGAGGCATTAGAGATTCTCAAGACTAGGCGAAAGTGGGGGGCGAACCTGCGGGTACTTCGGTCCGGTGAACTCGGCAGGGTGCACCCTGGAAGGACCTCGATGGATATGAAGAAGGTGGTAGGGGGCATGTTGGTACAGACAAGAGACGCCGTGTTTGAAGACTTTAGTAATGTTAAATGCGTTACAACCAGGAAACCCTCGCAGAAGGAGTTGAATGACCTTAAGTTTGCCTGGATAGTGGTCAAGCACGTAAAATCAAATGCCATAGTGCTGGTTAAAGACGGGACGCTGGTAGGTGTGGGTGCAGGACAGATGAGCCGTGTGGACTCGGTTGAAATAGCCGTAAAGAAGGCGGCCGGGAGGGCAAAGGGCTCCGTCCTGGCATCCGATGCCTTTTTCCCCTTTAGAGACGGTGTGGACGTTGCAGCCAGCGGAGGGGCAGTGGCCATCATCCAGCCCGGCGGCTCCACCAAGGACGACGAGGTAATCGGTGCCGCCGAGGGACATGGGATTTCAATGCTCTTTACCGGCAGGAGGCATTTCAGGCATTAGGATGGTGAGGGTCAAGATATGCGGCATAACCAACCTGCGGGATGCCAAGTATGCAATAGAGTACGGTGCTGACGCCCTTGGCTTTGTCTTTGCGCCGAGTGTTCGCAGAATAACGCCTGAAAAGGCAAGAAGGATAGTGAGGTCACTAGGGCCTTTCGTTAACTGTGTGGGCGTCTTTGTTGATGAAGATTTGCGGGTGATAAGAGAGACGGGACGGTACTGTGGACTCGACACCGTCCAGCTCCATGGTGATGAGCCGCCCGAAGATGTGGAGGCTCTCAAGCGAGACTATCGTGTAGTAAAGGCGCTGAGGATGAGAGGCAGAGGAGAGCTGAACCTGCTCGGTTGCTATAGGGCAAGCGCCTTCTTGCTGGATACGTATGAGAAGGGAAGGATGGGAGGCACCGGCAGGGCCATTCCATCAATGTGGAAGGTCGCACGAATAGCGGGAGAGAGGGGATCTGTTCCCATAATTCTTGCAGGTGGTTTAAATCCCGGGAACGTGCGGGAGGCCGTAGAGGCGGCGAACCCGTTTGCGGTGGACGTATCGTCCGGGGTGGAATGCAGTCCCGGTAAAAAAGACGAGCGGCTTATCAAAGAATTCATTCGGGCAGCAAAGGGTTTTTAGTAAACGTTAAGAGCTCTGGAAAAGTTTCTTAACACCATGTTGACATTCTGAACGAAGTGTGTGGCGTGACAGGTTACTGCCACGCTAAATCCGCCTTAGGCGGAGAGCAGGCTCCAACGCTACATTCGGCTGCCTTGCTCCCTCAGAATGACAAACGTGCAGAGTTTTTCTGAAGAGGTAGGGTGCAATGTTACCTCGCCCCTACGGTGGTAATCACCGGGGCCGGGTAGGTCATGGTTACACCATGACCTTATAATGGGTCACATTGACGGTCAAGTCATTCCGTGTTTTGCCGCTAGAAGAGGGAAGGAAACAGGTATTTTGAGCACAGATAAGAATTTTCAGGACCTTGTGAAATTAATGCGCAAATTGAGGGACGAAGGCGGCTGCCCATGGGATAAGGAACAGACACACGAGACGCTTAAACCTTATCTGGTGGAAGAGACATATGAGGTAATAGATGCGATAGATTCCAATGATGCAGCGAAATTGAAAGAGGAGTTGGGCGACCTGCTTTTTCAGATATTCTTCCATTCCCAGATAGCCAAAGAGAGGAAGGAGTTCGATATAAGCGACGTTATGAAGGCCTGTCTGGACAAGATGACCTCAAGACATCCGCACGTTTTTGGAGATGCCCGTCTGCAGACGGCGGAGGAGGTAATTAAGATGTGGCATAAGATAAAGATGGATGAGGGTAAAGAAAAGAATGAGAAATCAGTCATCGGCAGTCTTCCGAAACATCTGCCGGCGCTTCAGAAGGCGCAAAAGGTCCAGAAGAAGGCCTCACGGGTGGGCTTTGACTGGGAGAGGGTGGAAGATGTGATGGCAAAGGTTGAGGAAGAACTGGAGGAGGTAAAGGCCGCCATGGCGCAGGGTAAGTACAAAGAGGTGGAAGAAGAGATTGGAGACCTGCTTTTTGCCGTGACCAACTTGTCCAGATTTCTAAAGATAGACCCTGAGGAGGCACTGCATAAGACCGTAAAGAAATTTGTTGATCGCTTTCGGAAAGTAGAGGCCGAACTGGCCGCTATGGGGAAGGACATCGAACAGTGTTCATTGGAAGAGATGGACACGGTGTGGGAGGCTGTAAAGAAGAGATAAGTTCACTCTTGTCCAAAATAATTTTAGGAAAAATCCCACTCAAAAGCGGGTTTGTTCTATGTGATTGTAGTGGCAGAGCTTGCTCTGCATAATTTGCCATTATTAAGTCGAGCAAGCTCGACCACTACATCTTAAAATGCCCCTGATTAAATCAGGGGTAAATTGAGTTTTTCAGAAGTCTCAGCCGGTCTTACAAGGATTATTGGGCAAAGATTCAATACAAAAAGAGGACATCAAAAAATTGCATCATTTTCTCTTTAATATCTTGACAAGGGGCTAGTTAAATGGTATATACCCTCAACTAACCTGTTTTGCTCACCTTGGGTATGGTTGTACGGAGTTCGCAGTAGGGAGTTTGTAGTTAAAGGGTGTTCCGTATTTCCTCATTTCTTTTTTGTACCAACCGTTTCAATGCTATTAGGGGTGTTTTGACAACAAGCTTATCTTTTCTGGGAAAAATCTTAGGAGTAGAAAAAATATGAAAAGACTCTTGCCATTTGTTCTCCCACTGGCAGTGTTGTGTGCCGTTGTGGGGTATGCCTATGCTCCTGTGGCCATGGCTCAGGAGGTGCAGGTTGTAGTAGAGGAAGAAGTGGTATGGACTCTTGTGGACATAGGTGACGCCGATGGCTCAGAGGTAGACATGACCACCGTTACAGGTCTGAGCACGGCGATTAACTTTACCTGGACCCTGCTTGCCGCAGTGTTGGTCTTTATCATGCAAGCCGGTTTTGCGTTCTTGGGTGGTTTCCTGGACAGGAAACATATGCTCAATTATCTGTGCGCGTGCTTCCTTGACACCACCCTTGCGGGTCTTATCTTCTGGCTGTGGGGATTTGCCCTTATGTTTGGAGGCAGCGGCTACCCTGGTGCCGAGGCTGGTGGCCCCACACATGGTTGGAGCGGTTTTCTCCTGCACGGGGCTGCGTATGATGTCAATACCTTCATGCTGTGGATGTTCCAGATGGTCTTCTTAACTAAGGCCGTCGTTATTCCTGTCGGTGCTATAGCTGGTAGGTGTAAGTTTCCAGTATACCTTATTAATGCCTGCTTTATCGCCGGTGTAGTATATCCAATCTATGGCCACTGGGTGTGGGGAGGCGGCTGGCTTAGCCAGTTACCCATCGGCTCAGGCGCCCTGGATTTTGCCGGTTCCGGCGTTGTCCACGCAATAGGCGGTATAATGGGCTTTGTGGGTGCATGGGCGTTAGGTCCTCGGAAAGGAAAGTTCAATCCGGACGGTACTCCCAACGACATGCCCGGCCACAACATGACCTACGTAGTGATAGGCACCTTCCTGCTGTACTTCGGTTGGTTCGGATTTAACCCAGGTAGCACCCTTGCCGCAACAGATTTGAGGATATCGGTTATCATCGTTAATACCTTCCTGGCTGGTGCTGCCGGTGCGGTTACCGCCCTATTCGTAACGTGGGGTAAACAGGGCAAACCGAACG
>MHZB01000027.1 GCA_001828605.1 Planctomycetes bacterium RIFCSPLOWO2_12_FULL_50_35
GCCTTTAACAGCATGTTTGGAAAGTCAAAGACTGCCGCATCAATGGTGCTCTCCGACCCGGAAGAACAGCGCAAGGCCGATGAACATAATTTCTCCATTGTATTTGTACTCCACTACAATAAGTTTGATATGTATTTTGGGGGAGACGTCTGCGGTTACGATAGGGAACCCTATCACAATATAGAAGAACGCTTTGTCTCCAAACTTAAAGAGGTGGAGGTAATGAAGGTGAGTGACCACGGCTCTGTTTGGGCCACACGGCATGAATTGGTCGAAGCCCTCAGGCCGGAAGTCTCAATAATATCCTGCGGCAGGCGGCCGGATATCCCTGCAAGAGGGACTATAGAGAAGCTCCTGGGCTATAAGGACGTGCACACGGGCAGTCCCATGGGGAGCGATGTCTATCAAACTGGCGGAGAAGACGGTTTTATCCTGCATAAACCGTTTCCGGACACGGGAAAGATACAGACCATTACCGGCGCCCATATAGTAATAGAAACCGACGGCGAGAAATCATTTTGGGTAAGATATAGAGACGTAGAGCAGGAGTATCTGCTGGATGAACGGGGTGCGTACGGTAACAACTGATTTGCGAGAAAAGTTCAGATTGAAGGCAGTAAAATTCATGATGTCACGCGCCTGAAATTAAAAAGGGATATCCCTTCCTTCGAGGGGTATCCCTTAAACAGTCAGATGACAATGTCCTTAGGCCGTCGGCCTTGGACGGTAGAATCTGCCGCTAATATCGTGCCAGGTGATGTGCCGATAGCTTTTTACGGCATAGCCAACCAGGATGAGGGCGTAAAGCCCGCCTATCCAGTATAGGTTAACGCCGTACTTTGTCGCGGCCAGCCAGCCCAGACCCAAGAATATGGCCATCAGCAGCAGGATGCCGCCATATCTGTATGGGCTCACCGTATACCGTCTCTTCAAGAAATATCCAAGCCCTACCAACACGACCACTGCGGCGATGACTGTGTAGAGATTCATGTAAGACATAATGGCCTCTAACATAGTTCACCTCCTTTTTAATACAAAATACCACAAAAACCTCAGCCGTCTATTTCAAATTATACTGTGCATATGTGTAATTTCAAGCACAAAGTGTACAAATGTGCAATATTATGGATTAAAAAAGAGCTACTTCCCAAGTCTATAGCTATTAAAGACTTGCGGATGGTCAATAAATATTCTCAGCAGCCGTCTGGTGCTTGAGGGGATTCTCCTGCGTCCGGACAGCCACTGCATCACCGAGGACATGCTGCGGCCAAAGATACTTGCTACAGTAGCCCACGTAAGGTTATATTTCTCTTTAAAGTTCCTCAGTAACAGTATTTCGTTCATCATTTTAATTTCCCAGCTTTACACCTATTTTATTTCAATTTGTTGTGAGGTGTCAAGAAGATTTAGAGAATAAGCAGTATAATAGATTTTGTGTGATTTTGAGAGAGGAGTAAAGTCAATTCTTACCCGACTCTAACTTACCGGTTTCGTCGTATACTTTACGGTCTACCAATTGCCCATCTTTATAGGTATCCAGATGTTTTACATTCCCGTTTTTGTGGTATTCCTTACTTACCCCGTTGAGTTTACCGTTGTTGAAGTCCATTTCTGCCCATATGTTACCGTCTTCATAGTATTCTTTAGTTACGCCTTCCGGTTCTCCGTCTTTGAAGTTTCCTTCCAGCCTTAATTGTCCGTTCTTATAATACTCCTTGCTGACGCCGTGCTGCTTGTCGTTTTCAAAGTTATATTCTCCCATCAGCTCCCCGCCTTCATAATAATCCCTTTCCATCCCTACCTGCATGCCTTTCTTAAAGTTTTTTTCTGCCCTCAGTTGTCCATTTTCGTAATAAAACTTGGTAACCCCATCGCGTTTGCCCCATTTTAAATTTTCTTCCATTTGTAGTTGCCTATTATTATAGTATTCTTTACGGACTTCGGCATAAGCCAGATTACTGGCCATCATTACTACTACTACAACCAGTGGGATAACCATCTTACCTGGCATTGTAAGCTCCCTTTCTTACCCCCACGACATCTTCGAGATGTTTGGATATAAAATTGGCAGTTTTGTTACGAACCTAATAAAAGGATCACATACGAATGACTAGCATATGCAGGGTGAATTATCAATCAGTATTTTCAGGGAAAACACTTCAACGGCAGTTGTGGTGTCTAAAGGAGGCGAGCCTGGTGACCAGAAATGCCCATAGTAATTGAGAACAGCCTGCGGCTCCGGCTGTAACCAAAGGTATTCAACTATCCTTCCGAAACTTCGGATAGATACCAGGCAGTCCCCGGCTCAGGCAATATCTCTGTCCCGCTCCCAGGATACCTCAGATCGCTGGTTCGAATCCAGTTGCCCGGGTATTATCCAACAGCGTCTTACATTTCATATCTCCTTTGGTGCACACAATATACAATACGCCTGGTACCTGTGTTGGAACTCAATCTAAAGTTCCTATCTTGTAAATGCCACAAAAATACATTATATTTTAGAGTTTGTATTGCCTGTTACTTACCTAAAGTCCTGTTAATCGGTGGAGGAGTTATATATGGGTAGGTTTTATCCTGTTTTGTTGGCTGGCTCAGTTGTTTTATTCATGGTCTATACCAAAGCCCCTGTCTTTGGAAAGGAAGTATACGAAACCCCCTCTAGCGAAGTAAAGGTCAAGGACACAATGAAGACCCTTCAAGAGGGCCTTGATAACCTTGAAGAGGCCGTGCTGAAAGACGACATGCCCATGGCAGTGAAGCTGGCCCGTGAAGTAGATGAGGCCAGCCATTACATCTGTAAGCTGAACCTCTCAAACTCAGAACTTTCAAAGAAAGAGCAGCAAGAGTTCGTAAAGCTTAGAGAAGACATGCACAAACGGATAGATATTATGGCCGTGGCTGTGGACAAGGGCCTTCCGGATGTGGTGATAGAAGAATCTTATAAAGTAAGAGAGTCCTGCGAGAACTGCCATAAGGTATTCAAGAAGAAATAGCCCCTGCCGGCAGTTAATGGCTCCTTATATGAAGAAGCTGCAGAGGGTCTTCCTTACCTTAGGGTAGGGAAATCAATCTAAGGGTACCGCTACAACGCTTTAGAGACCCACAGACATGCTGTGGTCGTAAAAATAGACCTCCAGCAAGTTTTTGTGGGGAGTCACCTTCGGTGTATGTCAGCATTTCGTGAGTTGCCCTACCTACCGGTGAGAAATTTCTGGGCACTCTCAAGTGCCAGCACAAACGCCCTGGCACCCGGGTCTATATGCCCCAGACTGCGCCCACCTAGATAAGAGGCCCTTCCCCTGCGTGCGACCATACTTTTTGTGGCCTCTGCACCTTTCCTGGCGGAACTCACGGCGTCGTTAAGGGCATTGTCAATAGATGTGCCTTTGTCTACGCTGGCGCTAAAGGCCGCAACCGCAGGGATAAGCGCGTCCAGGAACGTCTTGTCTCCCGTCTGGGCCTTACCGCGCACCTTCACGGCCTCGATGGCGGCGTTACCCATCTTGACGACGTCTGTAGCCCCGAGACAAGAAATCCCGGCGGCCTCTTTACCTGCCGCGTGGATTCCAACGCCGAAGAGTATCCCAATGGTACCGCCAGCTGAGGTAATAAAATGCATACCTAATCGTTCTATCACGCTGCTTACGTCTCTAGGCAGCTGTGATTGGAGCTTGACGGATGCGGTCCTAAATGCCTTACGAAGGTTAGCCCCGCATTCACCGTCCCCAACCTTTGAATCCAGCTCGTTTAAGGAAGATTCCTCTTCCTCAAAGGTTCTGGCAAGCGCCTCCACCAGATTAACAAGCTCTGCGGGGGTGATGTTCTTCATAATAACTCGCTGACGTGTTAAACCTGTACAAAGGCAGGGGTTCTGGATGGGGCAGATAATAGGGTCTTTAGTTCCTCGTTCAGGCGCAGTACGGTTAAAGAACAGCCGCTCATCTCAAGGGAGGTCATAAATTCTCCCACGTAGCTGGCGCAGACCTTTACTCCTTTCGCCTGGAGTAGTGACACCGCCTCACGGTGCATAATATAAAGTTCCATGACAGGCGTTGCACCCAGTCCGTTTGTCATCAGGGCCACCTCGTCTCCCTTGCGCAGAGGGAGGTCGGCTGTGATTCCCCCCATAAGTATTTCGGTTACCTGGCCTGCACTCATTATCTTTGTGCGCTTGATGCCCGGTTCGCCGTGAATCCCCATGCCTATCTCCATCTCACCGTCCGGCAGCGTAAAGGTAGGCTTACCCATCGCAGGTACCGTGCAAGGAGAGATGGCCATACCCATGGAGCGCAGGTTCTTGAGGGCCAGCTCGGCGGATGCCTTGACTTCATCTAAGCTTCCACCGGCCTCCGCCCTGGCACCGGCTATCTTGTGGATGAATACAGTTCCTGCGATTCCCCTGCGGCCTGCAGTGCGCGCGGACTCTTCCACGGAGACGTCGTCGTTGACTATTATTCTGTCTACGGTGATGCCCTCATCCCCGGCCAGCTCCATAGCCATCTCAAAGTTGAGTACGTCACCCGTATAGTTTTTAATTATCAGAAAGACGCCGGCGCCGCCGCTAACGTGTCTTATGGCCGCAAGTATCTGCTCCACGTTGGGTGAGGTGAATACGTCCCCTGCACAGGCTGCGTCAAGCATCCCCGCGCCCACGTATCCGGCGTGCGCGGGTTCGTGCCCGCTACCTCCACCCGATACCAGCGCCACCTTGCCCTTCACAGGAGAGTCCTTCCTCACAACAACGTTAAGGCCCTCAAGCAGACGGACGTGCTGGGGGTGTGCGGCGGCAAAGCCATCCAGCATCTCTTGCACCACGTTAGTTGGGTCATTTATCAGTTTTTTCATAATAGTATACTCTGCAGAAGCAGCAGAGTAGGGGTTCAAAATTTTGAACCCCTACTTTAAGTCGAGCAAGTCGCATCGGAGGCAGATCCACCTACGGCGTGATTGCCACGATACGTCACAACCATTTATTTTTTGTGCAGCGTGCGAACTTGTTCACACGTTAGGCAGGTACAGGGGTACACCCCTGCCGTGTGCGTTAGCCGTTGTAAAGGTCTCATATATTATGAGAATTACTGCCAAAGTAAAGAATAAATAAAGCACAAACGTGAGGGACTATAAGGCCCAAGGCATTTTAGGGAAATAATGGCTGTACAGGAAAGACTTGGAACTGTGGAGCAAAAATGGTATACTCTTTTCCAAGGTTGTTTTTACGAACCCTTTCATAGGGGCTTGATTTATCAAGTAGGGGCGAACGGCCGTTCGCCCCTACTCAGCTTGTGTCTTGGATAGAGACGGAGGTTGTGAAATGGCTTTTAAGGCTGTAAATCCTGAAAAGGTGGTAAGCTGTTGTCCGGTTGGGATGCGTAAGTCTCAGTGTCCCAGTATTGGCGTAACGAGGAAGCTCCGCAAGGGGATTTTTAGACTGGAGTGGATGCCCGAGAAACCATTGGACGCGCTTGAAGCGCTCAGGAAGAAGCTCCGCGACAAGAAGAAGGCCGGTATAGCGGCGGACTGTCCGACCTGTATTTACAACAAACCCCAGGCGCGGGCAGCAAAACCGGCAGCTAAGGCGGCACCGGCTGCCACGGCCTAGGTTGCGGCAGAATCCTGGGCCAGTTCAAGGAGAGCGCTCTGGCTGACATGGGCGGGGTCAAACAACTTTAGGATTTCGTCGTTGAGTTTTGTTACCTCTTCTTCACTCAGCTTCGGGTTGTGTATCTTGAAGAGTTTGTCATCCTCCGTGCTGTAGAACTCCATGAAATCTCCCATATCATCCGTGCCCTGGTTTTGGAGTTTAAGCAGCTTCTTCCGCATCAGAAAGAGCGCCAGCACATATCGCATGTTCTTTGCCCAAGGCTCATCGCGATATTTCTCGTTATCTCCCAGCCTCAAAAAGAGGTTAAATATGGCCGCATTGTCCACTACCTTCTTCTTGGACTCGTCTTTCTTAGGTATGCGCGTCTTCCAGAAGGAGAAAAAGGGGATACCCGCGTTGTTATTCCAGCAGTCTTCGCAGAAATCGGTCCTTGAGAAGCTGGTGTTATCAAGAAAGAGGCAGGAGTAGATTATTTCTTCTTCTCGGATGGATTTCTCGCACCTGCCACACGTGCCCGAAGTCTTGACGATATTCCAGTCCATAAATTTACACCTGCTTTATCTTGAGACCTTTTGCGAAAGGCCTCAAACGCTATATCTGATTCTGAATGAAGTGAAGTCATGCCAAAGGCAGATGCGCCTTTGACGCAAATCTCGCAGGGGCGCGTTGTCCGCCTTAGGCGGATGCCCCTGCCGTAGGATAATGATTATACAGGGTTTCTAGTGGGGGTGTTATTTGGTAAATGCACCTTCCACCTTGGCCATGATGTCTTTGAAGAGCGCTTCCGCCCTCTTAACCGCATGGTCTACTTCCGTGCGGGTCTTCTTGTTCAGTCCCTCGTCCTTGATGTACACCAGGTTGGCATGGACGTTTATCCATCCACCCCGCAGTCCCGCCTGTGCAAGGACCGCAGCGACGGCAATGTCACCGATTAGGTTAGGATTTACTTTGTCTACTATCTGGGCCAGGTCCTCCAGCACGGCCAGGGAACGCCTGAGAAGCCTGAGAGGCACTCCCATTGCCCCTTTTAGGGCGTTCTGGATGGCCTCCGTGCGTCTCTCTTTTTCGTCCGGCTTGACCTTTGGCAGTTTATAGGCATCCAATACGCATTGGTACACCTCCATGTCTTTATGCATAAGCTCTAAAAATTCTATCCTGGCCTGTTCAAATTTCTTGCCTTTGTCTTTAAGCAGGACCTCCACTTCCTCGAATTTGGGTCTTCCGACTGTCATATTTACCGACATACTGGCCATGGTTGTACCAAGTGCGCTGGCCAGGGCAGAGACACTTCCACCCCCAGGGGTGGGGGTTCCCGCAGCAGCGTCATTAAGGTATTTTTCCAAAGGTTCCTTACAGTACACAGTGTGCACAGTTCCTTTTCGGCCGCCGGGCAGACAACCCAGACGGTTAAGAGATTAAAAGTCCAATGGTTCAAGAGCTTGAGGGTCGAAAGGTTAACTACTGATAATAACCTCCGTACCGGGGGTTATAAAATCATAGAGTTCTTCAGCGTCCTCGTTCTTCATCCGTATACAACCGTTAGAGGACTCGGTGCCGATGGACTCGGGCTCCGTAGTGCCGTGGATACCATAACCGACCATACCGGGCTTGTTTTGGAACCCTAACCATCGTGTCCCCAGGATGTTCTTCGGGTGCCCGTAAGGATAGACCCCCTCCGGCGAATACCAGATAGGGTTCTTAAGCGTAGTTTCGACAGCAAAGCCTCCCTCGGGCGTACTGTTGTTCTTCCCTGTCCCGACATGATACTGTTTTATGAAATGACCGTCAATAAGGAGCGTCAGAGTGAAGTCGCTTTTATCCACCACTATGCTGGGCGTGCCGGTCAGTATCTTCAGTGGCTCATCAATACGGATTCGAACGTCCTGCTTCTTGTTTATCTTCAGAATAAGCCCAGGGGTGGTATTAAATTTCTTCGCAATTTTTGTGAGGTTGTCTCCGGATACTACCTTGTACACGGTAGACCCGGGGCCGGGATTAGGTGAAAAGACCAGTTCTTTGTTAAGTGCGTCAAGATGTCTCTTTATTATCTGCTGCCGTTCTCTCGATGTCTCCATGAACAGGGCCTGCGAATAGAAGTTGCGCGCCTCGTACTTCTTACCCCTTAACAGACACTCATACGCATTATCAATCGTTTCCTGCAAAGAATCCCTGTTGGTTATGCGCTTTACCGGTTGTGAACCGTTTGTCTGTACGGAGGCATGGGCGAGTGACATTCCTTCAGGCAGGTGCCCTTCAGGCCCAGAGACAACGGTGCCTGTTGTAACGGGAAGGAGACGCGGCTTGGTTGTCTGTTGCTGCCTTGGTTGGTGTTTATCGGAAGGAAGAGATTGTTCTCTCTCGGGTTTCTGGGTCTTCGCCTTGAAGACTATGTCTTCACGGCTGATTACTTCTAACTGGTCATTAATGGCAGCCTCGTTGTCAATGGATTCGGCATAGAGCTGCCTATCATGGCTTTTGTTGTCTAAGGGAAGAAATAAAACTGAACAGATGGAAAAACAGGACAGGCATGCAAAGGTTATGTAATTTTTCATGTTGGGAATATTATGTCGTAAAGACCGGCCACCCCCAACGGGAAAAACATTAGCACATT
>MHZB01000028.1 GCA_001828605.1 Planctomycetes bacterium RIFCSPLOWO2_12_FULL_50_35
CTCGTCCAGGAAACGATAGAGAAGGAGATAAGACCAGTTCTTATGCTTGACGGCGGTGACGTGGAACTTGAAGATATAGATGGGGATACCGTCTACGTGTCCTTCCGAGGGAGCTGTGCCGAGTGCCCCAGTTCCAAGGTGACAATAAAGCAGACAGTAGAGTCGAAACTCAGGGAGTTTGTTGCTGAGGGTCTTGTGGTCGAAGAGGTTGCTTCATGAAAAGAGTTGTATACGTAGATAATAACGCTACCACCAGGGTTGCAGACGAAGTAGTGGAAGAGATGGTGCCCTATTTTAAGGAACTTTACGGCAATCCATCCAGTATGCATACCTTTGGGGGTCAGCTTTATAAGAGGATGGAACGTGCCCGCGGAAAGGTGGCCGACATTATTGGGGCTACTCCCCCTGAAATAATATTTACCAGTTGTGGCACAGAGAGCGACAACGCTGCCATACGCGGGGTGCTTGAGTCATATCCAAAGAAAAGACATATAGTTACCACACGCGTGGAACACCCGGCAGTCTTCAACCTGTGCAAGTATCTCGCTCGGAAAGGCTACGAGCTCACAGAGATTAGCGTAGATAACCAGGGGCTTCTTGACCTTGACGAGCTGAGGGCAGCGATACGGGACGACACGGCCATAGTATCCATTATGCACGCCAACAACGAGACAGGGGTTATTTTCCCTGTGGAGGAGGCGGGCCAAATAATAAAGGAAAAAGGGGCCGTATTCCATTGTGATGCGGTCCAGGCGGTGGGCAAGTTGCCTCTGGATATGAGCAGGAGCACTATAGACCTGCTCTCGCTTTCCGGTCATAAGCTTCATGCCCCAAAGGGTGTGGGTGCCCTGTATATTAGGCGCGGCGTAAAATTTCAGCCCCTTATAGTGGGAGGCCACCATGAGCACAGTAAGAGGGCAGGCACAGAAAACGTGCCCTATATAATGGGCCTCGGCAAGGCATGTGAATTGGCAAATGAATATATGAAAGAAGAGCAGGGACGGGTAAAATGTTTGAGAGACAAACTCGAGGAAAACATCCTCGCGAATATATCGAATTCCAGACTGAACGGCCATAAAACACTACGGCTTCCCAACACGACCAATATCAGCTTTGAATATATAGAAGGGGAGGCGATACTGCTCTTACTTGACGAAGTCGGTATATGTGCCTCCTCCGGTTCAGCCTGCACGTCAGGTGCACTTGAACCGTCTCACGTCTTAAGGGCAATGGGCGTGCCCTTCACCGCTGCACACGGCTCGGTAAGGTTCAGCCTAAGCCGCTACAACACGGAAGAAGAGATTGATTATATCGCAAAAAATATACCTCCCATTATTAAGAGGCTGAAGGATATATCTCCGTATGTAAAGGAGATAGAAGAATTGGAACAAAAGGCCGTTTCAACCGCTAATAGGGGCTGATAACTATGAATCCAACCGGTGAATTATTGGTGTTTACCCAGGAAACCTGTCCGAAATGCGACGAGGCTAAGAAAAAGTTGAAAGCTGCGGGTATGGAGTATAAAGAAATCCGCGTAGATACCATTGAGGGAAGGGCAGAATTTGCCCTTCATATCTCCAGCATAAATACTACCCCCGCATTTTACTATAACGGTGCGGAGTATCGTAAAGTGGAAGACGTATTGAAACAGCGGGGGAAATAGGAGTAGAGAGAAACTCTCGTTTTAGTGTTGTAAAAGTTTTGTTGGATGCAGTGCGCAGTATTAGGCTGGTGTCTCTGTCACCGTCTGGCTTTTGTTTCTGTGATACTTTAGCTAGCATTGTTGAACCCTTCAAAAGGAGAGAAGCCGAGAGATGAAGAAGATAATACTTGGAGCGTCTTTAGTCTTTAGTATTACCTTTGCAACACATACAACGGATTGCTTGGCGCAGGCGGTAGACCCCAATCAGCTTTACGGGATGCTCTGTGCACTTTGCCACGGCGCTGATGGTAAACCTACAGACCAGGGCATAAAATTTGGTTCGCCGGATTTCACTGACCCGGCTTGGCAGGACTCAAAGACCGATGATGACCTGATAAAGTCTATGACGGAAGGCACTGATAACCCGAACTACGCCCCCGTAAAACCATTTATCCAACAGATGCTGGGGATTGACGTAGATGTGACCACGTTCGTGCCAAAGGTAAGAAGTTTTAAGGGCCAGTAAGAAACAGGAATGTGGTGGCATTCGTTGCCTGGTAAACCGAGTGCCACCTTTTTATTTTGGTTTTAAACACAGTTGGGTTTATAATTGTTTTGTGGCGGCAGAGTTTACTCTGCTGCAAACAAAACATAATGTAGGGACAGGGCTTGTCCCTGTCCATGAACGCGCGTCGAGGAAGTTCAACCGCTACAAGTAATTTTTAGAGTGAGATTCTTTGCTGTCGTGACAGGGTTTTCCTTCCCGTTACGGTAGGACACACCGAATAATGTTAGACATCCTCAAGGATTTGATTAAGTACAGCGCAAGTTCCCCTGCAGAAGAAGATGTAAACGTGCATAGGCGTGAATTCTTCAGGGAAACCGTGATTCAGGTTGCTGACGCCCTGAGGGAGATTGCAAAGGAGACGGCTGTAGGGCCGTCCAGGAGATACCTGAGGCCCCCGGGCGCCGTAGAAGAGTTTGAGTTTGTATCGCGCTGCACACGCTGTGACGAATGCATAAAGGTCTGCCCGCATTATGCAATAAGGGGCGCCGATACAGGCAGCGGGCTTGCCCTCGGCTCGCCCATGATAGATGCCAGGGAACAGCCGTGCATGCTCTGTGAGGACTTTCCCTGTATAAGGGTCTGTAAAGAGGGTGCACTGGTGATGCCCAAAAGGCGCGAAGACGTCAGGATGGGCGTTGCGGTGATTAACAAGGAGAAATGCATATCTGGTGTCGTACAGTTCTGCCAGTCCTGCGTAATAGCCTGTCCCTTCCCCGACGAGGCTATCTCTATGAAGGACGGGAAGCCCGTGGTAAATAAAGAGAAGTGCACCGGGTGTGGCATCTGCGAACGTGCCTGCATGACCGTCAACTCCGCCTGCGCCATAAAGATAGTCCCGCTGTAACATACCGAAATCTCTGAAAAAGCCTGCATGTTGATGTCATTCTGAGGGAGCGAGGTTCGCCTGAGGCGGAAGTGTAGCGTTGGAGCTTGCTCCAACGTTCAACGTGGCAGCAAGCTGCCACGCTACATAACGTATTAGATTCTTCGCTTCGTTCAGAATGACGTAGGGCGCCGAAGCGATTCTTTCAAAAGTCTCATACCATTACTTCCACTTATAAATCTTTCCTCCTGCAAAGTAATTAGACTTGACCTATCAAGAAAATCTGGTAACTCTTACTATATGTGGTGTATTATGAAGCAGAGGGTGGCAGAAATGGTCATCTATGTAAAAAACTACAGGAGAGATTGTGAGTCCGAAAACGGCAGCGAAGAAGGCGAGTACTGAACACGACCAGCTTAAGCACGCCACGCGGGACATAGCGTACGAACTGGCGGAAAAACAGCGTGAGATATCGGTCAGCGAGTTCTTTACGAAGAACCGCCATCTGCTAGGCTTCGATAACCCGCGGAAGGCCCTCCTCACCTGCGTAAAGGAAGGGGTTGATAACGCCCTGGATGCCTGCGAGGAGGCCGGAATCCTTCCCGAAGTCATCATAAAAGTAGAACCAACCAGCCACGAAGATCGGTTTAAGGTTACCATAGAGGATAACGGCCCCGGCATCGTCAAGGCACAAATCCCTAAAATATTCGCCAAGCTCCTGTACGGCTCAAAGTTCCACCGCTTGAAGATGTCGCGCGGACAGCAGGGCATAGGCATCTCTGCCGCAGGCATGTACGGACAGCTCACCACAGGACAACCCATCTGTATAACGTCCCGCATATCGCCGCGTAAACCCGCATACTATTACGAGCTCCTGCTCCATACGCAAAAGAATGAACCTGTCATAGGAAAGGAAGCAGAGATTGAGTGGGACAGACCGCACGGAACACGGGTGGTGATTGAGCTGGAGTCTAAATACCAGAAGGGACGGCAGTCGGTGGACGAGTATCTGGAGCAGACCGCCGTTGCCAACCCGCACGCTGCAATCAGGTACATAAATCCGGAAAATGAAGAACTGCTCCTGCCCAGGGCTTCCAAGGAACTTCCACCGGAGGCAAAGGAGATAAGGCCGCACCCGTACGGGATGGAGCTTGGGACACTTATCCACATGCTTCACGACAACAAGGCGAGGACGCTGTCAAGCTTTCTCAACACCGGGTTCTCCAGGGTCAGCACCCGCCTTGCACGGGAGATATGTGAGAAGGCCGGACTCAACCCCAACGCAAGACCCATGCGGGTTGCGCGCGACGAGGCGGATAAGCTGCTAAAGGCCATACACGAGACAAAGATTATGGCCCCCCCTACCGACTGCGTGGTGCCCATAGGCGAGGACTTGATACTCAAAGGACTCGAGAGGCAGTTTAAGGCCGACTTCTACGCCACTACATCCCGCTCGCCCTCCGTGTACCGCGGGAATCCCTTCATAGTAGAGGCGGGGCTTGCCTACGGCGGAGAGCTGCCATTAGAGGGGCTTGCCAAGTTATTGCGATTCGCCAACCGCGTGCCTCTCTTGTATCAGCAGTCCGCATGCGCCGTTACCGAGGCGGTTATGGACACAAGCTGGCGGACTTATGGACTCCAGCAGTCAAACGGCGCCCTTCCCACCGGCCCCCTGGTGCTCATGGTGCACGTGGCCTCGGTCTGGGTACCCTTCACATCGGAGAGCAAAGAGGCCGTTGCCCACTACCCCGAAATCGAGAGAGAGATAAAGCTAGCCGTCCAGGAATGCGGGCGCAAGCTATCGGCCTATCTCTCCAAAAAACGCCGTTCCGAGGATGCCGAGAAGAAGAAGTCGTACATCAGGGAATACATCCCCCACATCGGCATCGCCCTCAGAGAGATTTTAGACCTCAACGACAGACAGGAGAAGAAGATAGTAGAAAACCTTACCGACGTGCTGGAGAGGAGCAGGAAGCAATGACAATATTTACTAAGCCGATTGTAGATATTACATATCAAGATGTCGTCGAGTTTTGCGAAAAATATCAACCAGAAGGCTCTTTTTTAGATTACAAAGAGGACTTCCCACCACAGAATGAAAAACTTGCAAAGACTATTGCTGCATTTGCTAATACATGGGGTGGTGTATTGTTAATAGGTGTGAAAGATGATAAGGATGGAAATCCTCAACCACCTTTTGAAGGTATTCCATGCCGAACGGGTCTTCACGAGAGGGTTGAGGAGATAATTTTTAGCAATATAAGACCCCCTGTATTTACGGAAGTTAAAGTAGTTCAAAGTTCAGATGAACTAAAAGCTTTTGTATTAGTAAGAGTTCCACAAAGCAATGATGCGCATATTCTAAATAAAGAACAGGCAGTTTATATTCGTACAGGTCGGAGCAGTCGTCCTGAAGAAGTAATCTCACCTGAACAAATAATCTGGCTTCAAGACAGGCGAAAGAAGTCAGAGGAACTGAGAGAATCAATCTATTTAAAGTCTGAAGAGCGTTTTTCAAATTACTGCCGTTTACACAAAATTGCCGAGCAGAATATTCCTGGTCTTTGTTCTATTTCCATCATGCCGTTGTATCCGCAAAAACCATTGATAAATTATTGGGAAATACCTGATATTGCCGGACAAATAAGCGTGTTTAGTAACAGCTACCGAAACAACTATCCGTTTTATGTTGCTAATGCCAAAACAGTACAAGGAGGCATTTCGTGTTTTGCTCTTGTAGAAAATCAGCTTGAACACTTTTGGGAGTTAAATCATTTTGGCCTCTTGTGGCATAAAGAACCAGTTGCGGTGGGAAGAGATGCAGAGTTTGTTGTAGAGTTGCAAAAAATTACTTCGCTGATTTGCCTCATTTTTAAAGCATCTTTGAATTTTTATAGACAACTGTCTTACTGGGGCCTATTAGAATTCAGACTCAAAGTGGAAAATATATCTGGCGCTAAATCTAATACAGGAGATATCCATTTACCTTCATTTTATGTTATGGAACCGGTGCCAGATAAAGAGTTATCTTGGCAGAGAGAGTTTTCCTTTAAGGAATTAGAAGACAGCTTAGATTGTATTATCGTTGAGATTCTGCGCGATGTCATCTGGTCTATGGGGGTAAAAGGAGAAGAAAAAGACATTAGATACCTCGTGAAGAAATTGGAGCCAGGCATTATGCCCAAATAGTTAAGGCAGTGTAGCGTGCGACCTCGTGTCGCACGGTGTCAGGATACCCCGGAAACGTGCGAGGTGAACTCGCACGCTACATAAAAGGACTTTTAAGAACTATATCTGCCTTCCAATTGTAGCGGCAGAGTTTACTCTGCTAGTATTGTAGTGGCAGAGCTCGCTCTGCTTTGGGTCGAGCAAGCTCGACCGCTACGAATGGATTGTAGAGGGCAGGTCAAGGCCATACTTTGACCACTGATGAGGCTCCTCATAGGGAGAATTGATGATGAAATGGTCTACGGTTTGCCTCACAGTCTTTTCTCAGGCGGGATAATTTTCTCAAGTTCAACGATCAGGGATGGGAGGTCCTCGGAGATGGTTTGATAGAGAATGTCAAAGTCAATGTCGTTATAGCCGTGAATTAAACGGTTACGCATCCCAATAATTTGTAGCCAGGGGATACCAGGATATTTAGCTCGACATGTTGATGATACACGGTTAGCTGCCTCCCCAATTACCTCTATCAGTCGTACCAGCGAAAGATTAAGCGTCCGTTCATTTGCAATATCGTGTCTTGATTTTCCTGCGGCCAGTTCCACCGCCTCCTTTGCGGCGTCCATCATGTGCCGTAGTCGGACTAAATCATCTTTTGACATACTGCACCTCCGCTGTGGCAAGCACCTCATCACGGAAATAGCGGCTCAAACAGTGGGGTGTATTCATATCCACCTTGTATCCACCAAGTATTTCTGAAAGCTCAAGTTCCATCCCCGCCAGACGGATAAATCCCGGCGCGTGCCCAGGTTCAAACTCCACCAGCACATCTACATCACTGTCCAAGTGGAAATCTTCACGTAATACGGAACCAAACAGAGAGAGCTTGCGGATATAGTTTCGCTTACAGAATTCAACTATCTTTTCTTGAGGAATGTCTAAATGTACCTTATTATTGCCCATGATTTTAAATCTACAGTTCTTGAGCTATTAATGCAAGGCCTTTCCAATCTCCAAGGAAATACACCAAGTAGGCGGAGAATAGGATTTAGACCTATCTCTACGGGGCGTGACAAATGCCCTATCGTATCCATTAACAGCACTTCGGGAGTGTCCTCCAAGAACAAAACTTTAAACTGCACGGCATAGCTTCTTGAGTTCATCGAAATAATCGGGGAAGGTTTTGGCGACGCACTGTGGGTTTTTTATCTTGATTCCCTTGGCCCTCAGGCCGACCAGGCTGAAGCTCATGGCCATACGGTGGTCGTCGTAGGGCTCTATCACGGCGGGTTTGGGTTTGCCCGGCTCCACCTCAAAGCCGTCGTGGTGCTCCGTGGCGCTGATGCCTATCCTTCGTAGTTCTTCAACGACGGCGTGGATGCGGTCGGTCTCCTTTATCCTAAGATTTGCCACGCCACTTACCCGTGTCTTTCCATCGGCGAATACGGCGATGGCGGCTATTGTCTGGGCCAAATCGGGACAGTCCTCCAGGTTGATGTCTATCCCACGCAGTTTTGGACCGCCCTCGACCTCTATCCAGTCATCACCCCTCTGCACGTTTGCACCCATCTGCCTCAGTATATCGGCAAAGTGTGCATCGCCCTGCAAGGAATCCCTTGGGATACCGCAGACCCTCACCCTGCCTCCGGTAATGGCCGCCGCCGCAAGAAAGTATGAGGCGCTTGAAGCATCGCCCTCAACCTCGTAAGTCATGGCCCGATACCTCTGCCCCGCCTTAATAGTGAAACTTTTGTGGTCATTGCAAACCACATCAACTCCAAACCTCTTCATGAGCCTGATGGTCATATCTACGTAGGGTTTAGAAACAAGCTTGCCCTCCACAATTATCTCAACGTCCCTTTGTGCATAAGGGGCACTTAGTAAAACGGCCGTGAAGTACTGGCTGCTCAGGTCGCCCCTCATTGCGGCCCTGCCGCCCTTAAGCCCATTGGCCTCAACGGCCACAGGCGGGCAGCCGTTGCCAGAAGTACTCCTGGCATCTGCCCCCAACCGGGTGAGGCAGTCCAGAAGTGGCTGTATGGGCCTCTGGCGCATCCTTTCCACTCCGTCCAGTTCAAATGAACCCTTTCCCAGCGTGGCAAATGCGGTAAGGAAGCGCATGGCCGTGCCGGAGTTGCCCACAAAGAGCGTTGCATTCCTGGCAGGTATCCTGCTACCCTGCCCGTTTACGATAAACCTGTTCTCCTTTGGCAGTTCCTGCACAGAAAAACCCAATTCCCTGAGGGCGGAGGACATATATTCGGTGTCCTCGCTGAACAGTGCGCCGTTTATGACGGATTCGCCCTGGGCCAGGGCCGCTATTATCAGAGCCCGGTTTGTCAGGCTCTTTGAGCCGGGGATGCGTATCTCCCCCTCCACCCTTGCGGGTGTTATTTCGAGGATGGATTCCTCTCGGGCAGGAGTTTCTTTCACAATAGTAGTTCTCTGTAATGTTTAACTGAGGTCTCTGGGGTGTTTTGACACAGGAAGATTCCGAGCTGTTCGTAGCCTCCCATCTCCTGTGTCCAGGGTAATATCTCTACGTACATGCCGCCTAAGTCGCCTTCGTGTATTATCCAATTATACGCCAATTCCCTGTCCAGCCGCGGCATAAGCTCCACCACCGCCCGGCTGACGTCGCGGACGGCCAGGCAGAGGTAATTAAGTGTTGCCTTGCTCAGGTGATGTAAATAACCGCTTGAATTATCAGCCACAACTATCATTGCGTGCAGGGGCCTTCTCATGAAATAAGGTACTATAAGTCTGACCCCGTGGCCGTACTCCTTTATGGTGTACTCACCGGGATTTTCTCTCAGGATGTAATCTGAGAAATTTTGTCCGAAATTCTGCCTGAAGCCCTCGTCTTCCTCAACTCTACGGGGTTTTATGTTGGTGTGCATTATCTGGTGGTGGCCGTGAGCCAGTGAGCCGCCCACCAGGCGGCCTACGTTTTTTATCACTCCGATGTAGCCGTAGTGGTCGCCATTGGGGAGTTTATGACTGAGGGTCATGCCGGAGTCTGGCGAATGGAGCAGCTTCTGTTCAAGCATGCAAAGCCTCTCAAAGACCACCAGGGCGTCTTCTTGGTTCATGTTGTGGAAGTCGCTGTCGTGCAGATTGCTGGGCCAGTGAAGGAAATGAGACCCGACGGCCTTGCGCCCGGTCCTTGCAAATGGGTTGTATGAAAGGTTTTCATTTAGTGATTCTGTTCCAAAGGGATAGGTGACGGGAAAGAGGTTCTTGTTGATGAAGGTAAACCCTTCTGAGATGGATGCAATGTCTATAATACTCGTGGTCTTCCCTTCGCACACCACGCAGCCCTTTGATTTGGTGGGTTTCTCCTCTCCAACGGAGACGTTGTCGTGGGGTCTCTTCGCCCTCGCCTCGGAGTATACTACCCTGTCGCCGCTCCTCGGGTCTACCTGGTAGTGGGAGAGCGGTTTGTGCTGTGCAATTGAGGGGTCGAGGGTTATGTTGTTTATAATGTCCTCGAAGCTAACCTTGCCGAGGTCCTCAAAATCTATCTTCGCAAGCTCTTTTTTCAGTTGGGACATAACGGATACCTCTAGAAATCATTATTGCAGTCAACCTAGTCGGTCAATAAAAAAGGTGTGACATTCTCGGATTGGTAGAAATTCCGTTTGCGACACATCTTTTACGTAGGGACAGGTTTTTAAATCGTGTCCGAGGCAGACCCGCCGTTTGTTGGGTAGGCCCCTCCGCAATCGGACAGACCCGAAGGTCTGTCCCTACGGGTAGTCGCAAGCTTTAGCTTGCGCCTGCGCAGGCTAGAAGCCTGCGGCTACAATACATTCTACAATTTATGTGTAGGCATCCTTTAACCTTTGCACACAGAAATACAAAGACCTGCAGAGGTACTCATTCCTCAGAGAAATAGTCCGTATCCATTTTCTTTATTTCATAACTCGTTAACCTTGAAACACCAATATCATTGTCAAACATTAGCTGTGATAGTTCCTCGCCGTCAATTAGAACGATTTTTGTGTCTATTGTAGGAACATAGTCTTGTGCTTCTTTGGAGAAATTTGAGGTAGTTATAAAAATTCCTTTTCTGGCCCTCTGTCCATGCAAGGCGCCCACAAATTTTTGTATCTCAGGTCTTCCAACGGTTCCTTCCCACCTCTTTGCCTGAAGATATATGACATCCAGGCCCAGTTTGTCTTCGTTGATAATCCCATCAATGCCACCATCGCCGCTCCGGCCAATCGCCCTGCCTGCCTCCTTTAAAGACCCTCCGTATCCCATCTTGAGCAGCAACTCGACAACAAGTCTCTCGAAAAATGCAGGCGAGCAATTTTTAACTGAATCTAATAACTCCTGACATAAATTGCGTTTGATTCTCTGGTAACCGTACTCTAACGACTCTTGTGGCGTTTCTTGGCTAGATACTTCTAACTGTTGCAGTTCAGCGCTTTCTTGTTCGGTTCTTTTTGTGTTTAGGAATTCTACAAATTCAGGGAATTGTTCTAAGTACTTGGCATTAATTTCGGAGGGATTTTTCTTCAGAACTTCAAGTCCTCTGTCGGTAATGACGAAGTACCCTCTTCTCGACGATTTTAAAAGGTCAGCCTTTACAAGATAAGTTCGCGCCCAACGCACTCTATGTGGAAAAATTACTTGTTTCCCGCTTGGGTAAAGTCTCCTTCGTTCCTCTTCAGTTAAATTGAGAAAGTTGGATATATATTCAGCTGCTTCATCTATTGAGTGCTCTTTCCTATCTTCTGAGAATTTCAATAACGGGAGCATGATTGTTTGGTAATCAGGTATTGTCATATTTGCACTATTTGTTCAACGCTGTAGTGGTCGAGCTTGCTCGACTATAAGCAGAGTAAACTCTGTCGCTACAATAAGCAGAGCAAGCTCTGCCACTACAAGATCCCCGGAAGTCTTGACGCATATTAGGTTTGAATTTCTTCGTAAATTCGTGTATTTTGGGATTGTAGCCCAAAGGAGAGGGTGCTTCAAGGAGAAAGTCTCATAGGGCGCTCTCCATCGAAGGAATTCTTCCTTATCACAGCTTTCTAGAGCGGAAAATTCTTTTGTCAAAAAAAAATATAGTCATCGGTTCAAGAGGAAGCAAGCTGGCCATGACCCAGAGCCAGTGGGTAAAGGCCAGGCTTGAGGAGCTTG
>MHZB01000029.1 GCA_001828605.1 Planctomycetes bacterium RIFCSPLOWO2_12_FULL_50_35
CCACGAACTCAAGCTCCATGGCGCCTTGACCTTCAAAGCTGGTCTTCTGCCTTATGCCCAGTATGGACGCGACTGCATCAAACAGCCTGCCGGCGCTGGAGGTAGCGGGTGAATTAATCCCCTTCTTAATCATCTCCAGCAACAATTTTTTCTCTTTCGCCTCGAAGGATGATATTGACGGGATTTCACCGAATTCCTCGACCCTGCCGCCAAAGGTCTCAAAGAGTACGGAAAGGGCGCTTCTTCGCGGCTCCTTCACAGACCGTTCAGAACCGGGTAGCCTGAAGGTCTTTAGATGGCCGACCCTCTGAAAAGACGTGTAATCGGCCAGCAAGAACTCTCCGCCCCATACCGTACCGTCCGTTCCGTAACCCGTGCCGTCCCACGCAACGCCAAGCACCCGGCCGTCCAGCTCGTTCTCCATCATGCACGAGGCTATGTGTGCGTGGTGGTGTTGAACCGGAATGACCGGCAATCCGTTTTTGCAGGCCCATACGGTAGAGAAATAATCGGGATGCAGGTCGCAGGCCACCGCCTCCGCCTTGTAGCCGAACAGCCTGGTGAAATCCGAAATTGTCTGCAGGAAGGCATCCTGGGCCTCCACGGTCTCAAGGTCTCCGATGTGCTGGCTTACGAACACGCTGTTCCCCAGCGACAGGGCGACGGTGTTTTTCTGGTGGCCACCCACCCCCATCACCCTTGGAAGCTCTTTAGAGTGTCTTATCGGCAGGGGCGCATATCCCCTAGCCCGCCGGATAACCATCTCCCTGCCAAGCACAACCCTTGTCACAGAGTCGTCCACGTACCTTGCTATCGGCCTGGTGTGAACGAGGAAGCCGTCGGCGATATCCCGAAGTCTCCGCAATGCCTCCCCGTTTTCAGTGCATATCGGCTCGTCAGTCAGGTTGCCGCTTGTGGCAATAAGTGGTATCTGTGCCCTTGAGGAGAGTACCAGGTGGAGGGGTGAGTACGGGAGCATGACGCCGAGATATGGGTTTTCAGGCGCTACAGCCCCGGCCACATCCGTGTCCCCACGTTTTCTTAACAACACCACCGGAGATTCGGGAGAGGCAAGCAGTCTCTCCTCCATGGGAGATACCTCACAGTACTTCTTGGTCATCTCCAGCGAGGGAAACATCAGCGCAAAGGGTTTTTCCTCACGCCTCTTCCTCCTCCTGAGTTCAAGGACGGTCTTCTCGTTCCTTGCGTCTGCAACCAGGAGAAACCCGCCAAGCCCTTTAACGGCAAGTATTTTACCCTGCAGCAACAGTCCGGCGGCCCTCATCACCGCATCGTCCTTTTCGGCCAGGACTTTTCCGTCCTGCGCCCACAGCTCGACGTGCGGGCCGCAGACCGGGCAGGCGATGGGCTGTGCATGGAACCTCCTGTCCTCAGGGGACTCATACTCCGCGCGGCAGTCGTCGCACATCTCAAATACCTTCATTGTGGTATTCGGTCGGTCGTATGGGAGGGCATTTATTATTGACAGTCTTGGCCCACAGTTTGTGCAGTTGGTAAAAGGGTAGAGGTGCCTCCTTTCCTGCGGGTTAAGTGTTTCTTTCAGACACTCATCGCAGGTGGCTATGTCGGGCGGTACGACAGGGAAGATTTCTCCCCCCTCGATGCTCTTTGCGATACTAAACGTCTCGAGGCCCAGCGGGTCCAGGAAGGAGAACTCAAGGCTTGATATTCGGGCAAGCGGGGGCTTCTCACGCGGAAGTCTTAGGATAAATTCATTGAGCCGCTCCTCCTCCCCCTCCGCCTCTATAAGCACGCCCCAAGGGAGGTTGGTGACATATCCCCTCAGGCCCAACAGCGTGGCCAGCCTGAACACAAACGGCCTGAATCCCACCCCCTGCACCACACCGCGGATGGATACCTTAACCCTCTTCAAGGAGCTAGTCTGTTTCGATTTCAAGACTCTCAAGGACTACACCGTCTCCATCAATTACCCTGGTCTTTGAAGACCTGCACTTCCCACAGCTTGGCATGCCGGGCGCATCCGTCTCAAACACGTAATCGCAGGCCAGACACCTTATCCTGGCAGGTCTTTTGACAAGTTCCAGTTCAGCCCCTTCTGCAACGGTACCCCGGGAGCAGAGAATCAGGGTATCTCTAAGATGTTCCGGGTTTGTGCCGGAAAGAGAACCTACGGAAAGTTTCAATCTGACCACCCTTTTTCCGTTACGTTCCCTTGATTCCCTGTCTACTATGTCAAGGATGGCCCTGCAGCTCTCGATATCGTGCATAACTAACGTACCAAGCTAAGACCTGCGAGTTTCAGAATGTAGCTGCCCCATCTATGGGATATACAAATAGGTTCATAAATCAGGCAACCGTAACCGATGCTACATCTTTTAACGTGCCAGACAAGCTGGCACGCTACACTGCCCCAACAGCTGCAAGTGTCTCCCTCAAGTGACGCACTAAGTTTGTGTCGCGTGCGAGTTTATCTCGCATGTTTTTTAGGCCCTCTATGTCGTGCATATCTTAATCCACCGGGTTTTTTAGGCCCTTTACTTCCTCAAGGAGCATCTCTATCAGTTCGTCCAGCCTTGCAGACACGGGTTCAGAAAGGTCAAGCCCGACGTCCACCGTCTGAGGCTGGATGCCGAACAGGCAGACCCTCTTGGGCAGGATGTCCTGCAGCCTCGACAGTGCCAAGACCTCTCGAAGGCCAATCTGGTGGGCAGACAGCTTTCGTGCGTTGTAGAAATCGTTGATGTCCCCGGACTCTATGCGGAAAAGCTCCCCCGGTCTTCCTCCACGGTCTACGGCGTCTATTATGAAGACGGCCTCACGGCCTTCCAGGTAGGGGATAAGCGTCAGACCCAGCGTGCCGCCGTCCATTACCTCAACGTCGTCCGGCAGCGTGTGTTCATCCCTTATCTTTTCCACCACACGGACCCCTACACCTTCGTCCCTTAGCAGGATGTTACCGACACCCAGTATGAGAATTTTTTTCACGCTACGAGACATCAGCGAGTCTCTCAAATCAAATTTTTTTGTAGTCGTGCGGTTGTCGCAGGTCTGAAGACCTGCGGCACCCGCCAGGCAAAAAATCGTCGGGTACGGAGACCCAACGCTACAAAGATATCGTTAAATTAACCAACACCTTTCAAACCAAACGGTAGACAACGAAGTTTTACTTCGTTGATATGCGCTGTGTAGCGGTCGAGCCTGCTCGACCTAAAGCAGAGTAAACTCTGCCGCTACGGCGTATTCGCAACTGCCCGATTTATCGGACTGCAACGGGATCGTAGTTGCTCGATTTATAGAGCCTATAATGCCACATAATGGGGCAGCTACTACTTTAAAGATGGTGCGTCCAGACGCACCCTACCAGGGCAACCGCAGGGGGTTGCCCTGCAAATTATTTTTGTAGCTGCTCGATTCATCGAGCTTAAAAGCCTCATGAATGGGGTAGCTACACAGTCGGTAGGAGCACAATTTTTTGTGTTATCGCCCCACGGCTATTTACGGGTCTCAAGCCTTTCCTCTTCAATGAACTTGTAACCGTCAAACATGGCCTCCACAAGACCGTCCCTTTCACTCATGGAACACAGAAACACGGAATAGACGTGGTGGATAAGGAACATTAAAAAGATGTATGTCAACAGGTGGTGAACGAGCCTCAACTCCTGGGCACCAAAGGTTGCTACCAGCCAGCCAACTCCGCCGCTGTATTGTAAGGTATACAGGGCGTGACCCGTCAGGATTTCTACCAGGCACAACACATAAATAGCCGCATATGCCATCCCGGCAAGTGCGTTGTGGCCTATAGACCCCGGGCTTTTAAGCCTGAGGAAGAAGTACCACTTGAGCGTCTCGAACGCATTCTTTTTCCTCTCCGGACTGACGGGGATTAGTCCCCTCCAGCTTGCATACTCGTTGCCTATAAACAACCAGAGGAGGCGCAAAAACACGGACAGCGAAAATACTAGGGCGGCAGTATAGTGTATGAACTTGACCTGGCTCATAATCAGTGCGCCGCTTCTTGTGAGTAGTACCGGGTTTCCTATTAAGTATCCAGTTGCGGCAAGTACGAATATGCACACAACTATCAGCCAGTGGGCCCACCTTACTACCGGCTCCCAGACGTAGACCTCTATCCTTTTCTTGACCTTCGGGCTCATACCAAAACCCCTTTTGGGCAGACACAAAGGTCTGCCCCTGCGTTAAATATCCACTCGTCCTTTACAAAATTTATCTCCTATCCCCTACGATTATTTTATCCAACCTTTACGAAATTCATCTCCCTGCCAGCGGTATCGTAGATGTGCACCCCGCACGCCATGCAGGGGTCAAACGAGTGCACGGTCCTCAGTATCTCCAGCGGTTGCGCCGGGTCCGCCACCGGAGTTCCGATGAGGGCCTTTTCTACGGGGCCTGCCTGACCCCTGGCATCCCTCGGCCCCAGGTTCCAGGTGCTTGGGACGACACACTGGTAATTGTGAATGCTCTTGTCCTTTATGTGTATCCAGTGCCCCAGGGCGCCACGTGGGGCCTCGTAGAGGCCATAACCCATTGCCTCAGGGGGCCATTCCGACGGGTCCCATTTCTCGCCGGCGTGAATCTGTAGCTCTCCCCTTCCCATGTTACCAGCCAGTTCATCCGTCCAGTCAATTATCCTCTCCGCAAGGACCAGTGTCTCCATGCCCCGCGCCAGCGTCCTCCCCAGGGTAGAGAATAGGGCCTCTATAGGGACGTCCAAGGTCTTGAGCGCATTGTCTATAAGTTCCTTCACCGTCTGGTGGCCGGAGGCGTAGGCGACCAACATCCTGGCCAGCGGCCCGACCTCCATCGGCCTGCCTTCATATCGAGGGGCCTTTAACCAGCTATACTCCCCGTCTGTGCCAATCTCCTTATAGGGAGGTTTCGGTCCCGTATATCTCGGTTTTGTTTCGCCCTTAAATGGATGTCTACCTTCTGCATTACCGCCGGAATATTCAAACCATGAACGGGCAACGTATTCCGCTATCTTTCCCTGGTCAACCGGGTGCACCTTGTCCAGCTTTTCGTCGAGAATAATGCCGCTCGGTATGAAAACGTCCGACGGGTTGTCGCTCATGGGAAATTCGCCGTACGAGAGGTAGTTGCCGACACCCCTGCCTATCTGCGCCCAATCCTTATAGAAGGATGCAATGGCCAACAAATCAGGCAGGTAGACCTTTTCCACAAATCTTTGGGCCTTTACCGCCAGGTCTCTGATAACGGCGATGCTGCCGGCGTTGAGGGCGTCTTCACTCCTTGGGTCGACAGGTGTAGATACGCCGCCCACAATCAACGATTGAAGGTGAGGATTTTTGCCGCCAAGGATCGCATGTATCCGTATAAAATCCTTCTGCCATTCCAGCGCCTCAAGGTAATGTGCCACCGCAAGCAGATTTGCCTCGGGAGGAAGTTTATACCGCGGATGCCCCCAATAGGCGTTTGAGAAGGGACCCAACTGCCCGCTCTCTACAAACTTCTTTAGCCTGTCCTGCACCCCTCTAAAGTAGTTTTTCCCGGAAGGGTACCAGTCCGAGATTGACTCGGCCAGCGCCGACGTATTAGCAGGGTCTGCCCTCAGGGCGGAGGTAATGTCTACCCAGTCCAGGGCGTGCAGGTGGTAGAAGTGAATCGGGTGGTCATGAACGAACTGTGATGCGGATATAATATTCCTTATAAGGCGGGCAGTGGGAGGAATACGAATGCCCAGGGCATTCTCCACCGCCCTTATTGAGGCCAGGGCGTGGACCACGGTGCAGACGCCGCATATCCTCTGCGCAAAAAGCCATGCATCCCTTGGGTCCCTGCCCTTAAGGATTATCTCTATACCGCGGAACATCGTTGCGCACGAGAAGGCGTCCGTGATGCACCCTTTATCAGTGTCCACCTCCACCTCTATCCGGAGGTGGCCTTCAATCCTCGTTACCGGGTCTACGACTACTCTAGCGATTTTTCTTCCTCCTTTGCAGCCATCAGGGCAGCCGCAAGGCTGCCCCTACAAACACGACATAATGTAGGGGTTCGAAATTTTGAACCCCTACTCTATGCTTAAAGCAGAGTAAACTCTGCCACTACAATGTATTTGTAGCAGTTCGATTCATCGAGCCTTTTTATCAGCCCCATAAATGTGGCAACTACAGATAAAAATTTAAAGCCCCAACTTGGCTATCTGATTTATCGGACTATTTAATATGCACTATAAAATGGAATAACCACCATTTAAAGGGTGCGTCTCGACGCACCCTACGGCTTATTTATTTTTCTCCTGGTCTTCTGCGTCTTCTCGCTTCCGTATTATGCGCTCCCTGACCCAACTGCCGGCGCCGTGCAGGAGGAAGATGGCGGCGGTCGCTGCCACAAGTCCCACTCCAATCTTGTCCGCAGATGTCGCCACACCAAACCCGGGTACCTGCGGCAGATGTTTGTAGAATGGAGACATGCTGTCCCAGAAATTCGGCTCAGCGCACCCTATGCACGGGTGCCCGCTCCCGACCGGCCAACTGGTACCGTCGTTCCAACGCACCTTGGGGCAGTTATGGAAGGTGGCAGGGCCTTTACACCCCATCTTATAAAGACACCAGCCATTCCTGTGGCCCTCATCTCCCCATTTCTCTACAAATTCCCCGGCGTCATAAGAACCACGCCTCTCACAGGCGTCGTGTATCCTCCTGCCGTAGGCAAACAGCGGCCGGTTGAGCCAGTCTCTCGATGGAATACTGCCAAACGTCAACAGATGTACCAGCGTGGCTGAAACGTTTACAACGTTTACGGGGCAGGCAGGCAGATTAATTATGTTCTTTGCGTCGGGGACTACCTGCTCGACACTCCTGGCTCCGGTAGGATTCGGCTTAGCCATAGGAAGCCCGCCAAAACAGGCGCACGTACCTACATTAATAACCGCCGATGCATCTTTGCAAACCCTTTTAGCCCTCTCCTCGGCAGTCTCTCCGCCAATGGTACAGTAGATACCTCCTTCGGCCGTCGGTATAGAGCCTTCTATTACCGCAACATATCTGCCTTTTTCCTCCTCAACGGTTTTCCACAGCACTTCCTCGGCCTGGTGGCCGGCCGCAGCCATCAACGTCTCTGAGTAATTTAAAGCAAGGACGTCGAGGACCAATTGAGAAGCGGACGGATTGCTTGCGCGGAGAAAGGACTCGGTATCGGCCGTGCAGCTCTGAAGCTCAAGCCATATGAGGGGAAGTCTCCTAGAGGATTTCAGGGCCTTTTCCACCCTCGCTATGGCATCCCATGGAAGCGCCAGCGTGCCCACCATGAGGGTGCAGAAGCCCAGAAAATCTCGGCGCGTGAGACCTCTATCCAGAAACTCTTCGTATATGGATTTCTCCATCATAATCCCTCAAGTTATCTGGTGCGGCCCTATATCGAGATACGAATATGACAGTACTATAATACATTCTTAACTACCAAGTCAAC
>MHZB01000030.1:0-45548 GCA_001828605.1 Planctomycetes bacterium RIFCSPLOWO2_12_FULL_50_35
CCCTGGTGGCGGGGTTTTCTCTGAAGATGCCCCTGACCACAGAAGTTTGGACCTTTGAACCCGCTTTCTTCACTCCCCGCATGGTCATACACAGGTGTTCGGCCTGGATTACGACCAGTACGCCCTTTGGCCGCAGTGCGTTCATAATGCTGTCGGCTATGTCGGTTGTGAGTCGCTCCTGGACCTGCAGCTTCTTGGCATGGAGTTCCACTACACGGGCCAGTTTGCTTATCCCCGTAATGCGCCCTGACTGGGGGATATAAGCCACATGGGCCGTACCTATAAACGGCAGAACATGGTGTTCGCAAACGGAATAGAAAGGCAGGTCCTTCAGGAGCACAATCTCATCGTGGCCCGTGGCCTGTAAGACCTTTATCTCCTTGCCCGCATCCACCCCTAAGCCGCCGAATATCTCCTTACACATGTCTGCCACCCTCTTTGGGGTTTCTTGCAGACCGGGACGGTCCGGGTCCTCGCCTATACCTTCCAAGAACAGGCGCATGGCCTTTATTATTTTTTCCTGGTCCATAGAGTGTATGCCTTATCTCTAGAGTAAACCGTAGTCGTCTAATGCCTTGGTCAGTTGCCGCTTATTGGCCTCGGTCATCTCGCAGAGGGGCAACCTAAGTTCCCCGTTCAGCCTGCCCAATATGCGCATGGCCGTCTTTACGGGAATGGGGTTGGTTTCTATGAACATGGCCTTTGTCAGCGGGTAGAGTCTGTGATGGGCCTTTCTGGCCGTCTCCATGTCTCCATTGAAGAAGCTGCTTATCATGGCGCTGGTCTCCCTGGGTACGATGTTTGCCACCACGGATACAACGCCCTTTCCGCCTATCGAAAGGATGGGCAGGATTAGGGAATCCTCCCCGGAAAGTACGGTTATGTCGCACAGCCCCAGGATTGCGCTGACCTGGTCAAGGCTGCCGCTGGCCTCTTTTATCGCCACGATGTTCTTGAACTCTGCAAGTCTGGCAACGGTCTCCGGGGAGATGGATACCCCCGTCCTGGACGGCACGTTATAGAGAACTATGGGTATGTCCGTCTCTTCCGCCAGGGCCTTAAAATGTCTGTAAAGCCCCTCTTGGGTGGGCCTGTTATAATAGGGCGTAATGACGAGCGCGCCGTCTGCACCCGCTTTTTGTGCAAACTTGGTCAGCCTTAGCGCTTCTTGTGTGTTGTTGGACCCCGTGCCCGCTATTACAGGTATGCGGCCCTGAACCCTTTGGACTACTTCGGCGATTACCTTTTCGTGCTCCTCGTGCGAGAGTGTGGGGGATTCTCCCGTTGTGCCGCAGGGAGAGATTGCGGTGGTGCCTTCGCGCACATGGAATTCTATTAGTTCCCCCAATTTCTTAAAGTCCACTTCGCCGTTCTTAAAGGGCGTAACCAGCGCTACTATCGAACCAGTGAACATCCACGTTCTCCCGTTGTAGTCAGATGCTATTTATGAGACCCCTGAAAAAATCTGCATAACGGTCCTTCTGTCGGAAACGTAGGGGCGAGGTCGCCTCGCCCACAATAAGGGCGGGGCCGCTCGCAGCGGTCGCACCGCCCCGTCCCTACAAATCGTTCAGAATGGCAATGTACTCTTAGTAGACTTTTTCAGAACTCTCTTTGTGTAGCGTGCGAGTTTATCTCGCACGTTTAGCGTGCCGGACATGCTGGCACGCTACGACTGCCTGTCGGTCTTTGCCAGCAGACTATGTTTATAGATTAATTCCTTCATCTCTTCAACTGCTTTCTGGATGCCTACAAATACGGCCCTCGAGATGATGCTGTGGCCTATGTGCAGTTCTTCGGCGTCAACTTCTTCAACGACGGGCCCGACGTTTTTATAGGTGAGGCCGTGACCGGCGTTTATTCTGAGCCCCAGTTCTCTGGAGAGATCGGCGCCCCGGCAGAGTTTTTCCAGCAGGTTCCGCTGTTCGGTCTCTGTAGTCGCATTGGCATAGGCTCCGGTGTGGAGTTCCACGAATTCTGCCCCCACTTCCTTGGCCACCTCTATTTGTCGCGTCTCGGGATTGATAAACAGGCTTACGACTACGCCCCGTTCCTTGAATCTCTTAATCAGCGAGGTAAGGGTCTTTTTTTGAGACACCACGTCAAGCCCGCCCTCCGTGGTAATCTCTTGCCTTTTTTCAGGCACAAAGGTTACCTGCGCAGGCTGCTCAGCCAGGGCCAATTCAACTATCTCAGGGGCCACAGACATCTCCAGGTTTAACTTTGTAAATACCGTCTGTTTCAGCAATCTTAGGTCTCTGTCCTGTATATGCCTGCGGTCTTCTCTGAGGTGTACGGTAATAATGTCGGCCCCTCCCAGGTCTGCCAGGCAGGCCGCCGTGACGGGGTCTGGTTCATAGGTCCTTCTTGCCTGTCTGAGTGTAGCTACATGGTCTATGTTGACGCCCAATTTAGTCATTTCTTTGCGACTTCCTCCGCCGTTATGTCCAGGTGTATCTCAGGCAGTTTCCCGTCCAGCTCCACCATTGGGGGTAACTTACAGGTGAGAGGCTGTTTGTACGGTCCCGGTGGTTTGAGATCGCTAACGTTTATGTATACGTCCGGTACGGCTAATTTATCTAACACTGACTTGGGGCCCTTTACCTTAAGGTTGACGGACTTCTGCTCCAGTTCTATATTGTAAGGAAAACCAGGTGGTTCAAGGAGTTTTATGCCTACCTTTTCGAAGTTCTTGCTGACCAATTCCTCTGCTATATCTAACCACACGTTAATCATCCCTTCACATTCTACGGGAGCCGCGGTGGCCTTGTCGTTTCTGCTAATCACCACCCTCTGTTCCAGCGGCACCTGCCATGGAAATGTGCGATTCTGTTCTGGGGTTATGTTGGAGATGTCGATGGGGATTGTCTTTATTGCTGTGGCGTCTTTAAGGATATTGGCGGGACCCGTTACCTGTACATCAAACGGGAAGAAAAACTCCCTTGTAATCATGTAACCCGGCATCGGTTCTCCACGCTTTTGAAGCGCCACCGTCAATGTCTTCGTCTCCCGCCTTACCAGCAATAGTTTTATGTTCTTGGGCCTTATCATATCCAAAGTGACCTCAGAGGGTAGGTTAAAATTCCTCTTGTCGAGGATTACCATCTCCTCAATAACCTCTTCAGATTCCCTGCCCTCCACAGGCACTCCACATCTGGCGATTATCTTTCTCTCCCCAACCAGGTCGGATACGTAGTCAATACTGCTCTTTGGACCCGTAAGTTTGATGTTGACCGCGGTCGAAGACTGGTCAAGCAACATATACCCTTCGGAGAAGGAGACCTCTATGGGTACTGTGCAGCTCAGTTCGCCCGTATACTTCCCGGTGGCAAACAGCCAGAGCGCCAGGGCCATCACGAGGGCCATGAGCTTTGCGCCGAGGTTATTGGACAGCGTCTCTTTGAGCAAGCCCTTCACCTCCTGAGTTTACAGCATCGTATTTGAACAACTGTTCAAGGCGCTTTCTTAGACTATTTTCGTCGAGTCCGCTGGTAATTTGTCCTTTTACGGCCAGGGAGATGACGCCGGTCTCCTCCGACACGATAATGGAGATTGCATCGGTCTCCTCGGTGATCCCCAGGCCGGCCCTGTGGCGCGTGCCGAAGGTCTTATCCATGGTTGGGTTGTCGCTGAGCGGCAGCAGGCATCCTGCCGCCACTATCTTTTGTTCCTGGATTATAACCGCCCCGTCATGCAGCGGCGAACCGGGCCAGAATATGGTATTTATGAGGGCGCTGGATATGTTTGCGTCAAGGCGTGTCCCCGCCTCCACAAAATGGTCCAATCCCACCTTTCTTTCAATGGCGATTAGCCCGCCCAGCCTGTTCTTAGACAGGACGGAGGCGGCGGTTACCACCTCATTCAGCATAGGGGATTCACCCTTAAAGAAAATCTCCAGAAACGGATTCTCTCCAAGCCGAACCAGTGCGCGGCGCAGTTCGGGCTGAAATAGGATTATGAATGGGATCGTAACCATGGGTACGAATTCGGTAAGGAGCCAATCCACAGTGTAGAGCTGGAGCGAACGTACGATTAAGAGCAATATTACCGTCGCAACGACCAGCACAAATACCATGCCCCTCATGACCCCGACCCCGCGGGTGCCCTGCATAAAGCGCAGTACGAAATATAGCATCAAAAATATGATGAATATCTCTACTGCCGCCTTAAAGGCTGCAAAGAAATCTACGTCTTCGAAGAAGCTTTCCATTTCTTGTCTCTAATGACGGCGTCGCAGACGGCGGCTGCTTGTACCGATTCGCGTACTTCGTGCACCCTCACGATCTTGGCGCCCTTTTCGATGGCGAGCGCAACGGTGGCAAGGGTCCCGTATAGTACGTCCGTGGAGTCCGGTGTCTTGCTCCCATCCAGTGGTTTCAAGGCGTGTTTGATAAAACTCTTGTGTGAAGTACCCACCATGACGGGCAGGCCCAGGGACCGTAGTTCGCCTAATCGATGCAGCACCTCAAACGACTGCGCGGGGCTTTTCCCGAAGCCTATACCGGGGTCTATTATTATGTTTGATTCGTTGACACCGGCGCCGATGGCCTCGTTAACCTTTCTCCTCAAAAAAAGAGTAATTTCTGCAAGCAGATTTTTGTACGCAGGATTTTTGGGCATACGGTGCGGTTTACCCTTTATGTGCATTATGACGATCGGGGCACCGGAAGAGGCCGCCACTCTGGCCATGTCTTTGTCGCCGAGGCCGCTTATGTCGTTTACAATCTGTGCGCCTGCCTCAAGCGCCTTCTCCGCGACGCCGGCGCGATAAGTATCAACAGAGATAGGCACTTTGGTGTGGCGGGAGAGTTCCTCTATCACCGGGATGACCCGTCTCAGTTCTTCTTCCTGCGAAACCGCCTGCGAGCCCGGCCTGGTTGATACGCCGCCTATGTCTATTATCCCCGCTCCTTCTTCTATCATCCGAAAGGCATGGGCCAGGGCCTTCTCCGGTTTGTAATGACGTCCTCCGTCATAAAAGGAGTCGGGTGTTACGTTAAGGATACCCATCACGCAGGTTCTCTGCCCGAGCCTCAGATGGCCTTTATTGTGGGTGAGGTAGAAAGACCTTTTCTGGTATCTGGAAACGGTTTCTCCCACGGCATCCAGGATGGATTCCAGGTCTCCTCCTGTCCGGCGGAGATTGGAAGGTAGACGGCTTAACGCCTCCCCATTGATGGACAGGAGTGCAGAACAGGGTCCGCCGTTGGCTGCACCACTTAGCCTTCCCCCTGCGCTTGAGGCCCACTCGCGCAGTAAGCCGTGGTCTGTCCCGTTCAATCCCTCCAGACTCAGGGTGTAGTGCGTCCTTCCTTCAGCATGCCTGCGATGGAGTTCTTTTTCCACTTTCCGCGGGTCGTAAGGGCTGACGTCTAATACCCTGGGGTTATACCTTGTAAGGGCGTCTACCATTTTCTTTCCATTAAGTTAATGATCTTTCTGGCGGTGTTTACGAACGCCTCTATCTCTCCGGTCCGGACGTCTTCGTTCCTTGTTGCGATGAATTCTGCCGATGCGGCTACGTTTTGCTTATCTATCAGGATTCTTCCCGTCCTTTGGTCAAGCCATGAGAACTGCACGAAGACATTTACACGACTTTCTATAGTTACCGCATCGGGGTTCTCTATCAGCACGTTTTCCTGGACATCCTTTAGTATTCCGGTGAGGATGGTGTCAGCATGTTTTTCGTCTACTATTTTAAGTTGCGTCCTGAAGAGTATCTCCTCTTTTATAGCCTTAGTCAGGTCATACTCCAGGTCGCGACGAAAGGTGTCGTTGTCGAAGATCGGCACATATACGCTCTGCACGTTTTGATCTATGAGCGAGCGGGAGGTGTATCCACAACTCGCCATGAAAGACGCCAGAATGAGTAGTATAATATTTATCACTTTTTGACGGCATTAATCTTTTGCAGAAATACCATTGTGTCCTGTGACTTATCAGCCCATCGCGTATTGGGAAACCGGTCTGCGATCCTCTTCAGGTATACCATTGCCGAGGCGGGGTTCTTCTTGCGAAGGTAAAATTCGGCGATACTGTACTCTTTTTGGGCTATAAGGTCTTCGGTCTCGTGAATCTTCTTTTTTGCCTCCTCAACGAGGGTGCCGTCCGGATAGTTTGCAAGATACTCCTCGAAGCCGTCCCGTGCCTTCCATAGGTTCCCCATGTCCCTGTCCCTGCGGGCCTCGAGACTCAGTTTGGATAACGGGATACGGTACATGGCGTACGGCGCCCACGCACTTCTTGGGTAATTCTCAATAACTGCTCTATAGGCGGGTTCAGCGTTTACGAAATCTTCGGCAAGGAAATATGCGTCTGCTATTTTTACCTGACAGTCGGCCGCCAGAGGCCCCTGTGGGTTGTGTTCTATGACCCTTTCGAATACGGGAACGGAGGCCTTTGGATTCTCCTGCATAAGCGATGTCCCCGCCTCAAACTCTCTCTGGTGAATCAACCCTGTTATTCTTATGCCCGGGAATCTTTCAAGCAGGGTCTCGTAGGCCTTAAAGGCCTTCTTGTATTTGCCGGCCAGGAAGTAGGATTGCCCTATGTTGTAATAACATGATTCAGCAAGGTCGGAATCGGGATGTGCATCCAATATGCCCTTAAACTCCTTTACCGCACTTTCGTACTCGCCGTCTATCATCATGGAGGTGGCAATCTTATAGCGCTGGTCCGGGACGGCGGGGTTTAAGGTCAACGGGTCTACCCAGCCCGTGTCTTTGTTCCATATCAGTTCTGCGCAGGCGTCAGACGCAGAAACCAGTGAGACCATCAGCACAAACAATAAACCAAGACATCCTTGTTTCATTTTACCGACGTCCGTATCTCTAAAGGTTTATTTAGCGCAAGCATTATACAGCCCAGGCTTAGTGACTTGAGTTCCTCTGACACCCTGTGGGGCAGGCGGAGGCGGTCACAGGTTGTGGTGCTGGAACTTGCCAAAAACGCAGCGGCGCGAATGGCTCCCGGTGAAAGGCTCTGGAGGGCCTTTTCCCCTGCGCATCTTTTACACAACAGTCCGTTGCCGACGGGGCTGAAGACTGCTCCGGGGTCTCCCAGGAAATCGGCGCCGCAGTTGACGCATTCTTCTAATTGCGGCAAGTAGCCCAGGAGCTTCAACGCCTGAAGCTCGAAGGCGCGCAGGACTACCTCCGTGTATCTGGTCAAGGAAAGACGTTGGAGGGTTTCCAGTATCAAATCAAATAGGGGTTCGTTGCTGTCCCCTTCCTCTGTAAGCTCACATGCCAGTTGCACCACATGACAGGCGGCATAGAACCGTTCCACGTCTTTCCTGAATGCCGGGAAGTCCCTGAGCGATTCCCATTCCGTAAGCAGATGCAGGCCCGTACTCTCCTTTTGAATGAAGATTATTTCCATGTACGAGAACAAATCAACGGGGCCACGGGATTTTTTTTCTATGCGCTTCGAACCCTTCGCCAGTGCACGAACCTTTCCGTAGTCTCTCGTGTAGAAGGCAACTATCTGACTGGAATTGCTGTAATCACCCTTCTTTAATGCCACGGCCTGTGTTTTACAGAAATACATAAAGTTTCTATTCTATCGTTGAGATCCCTACAAAACGTTCTACTTTTATCACCCCTTCAGGGTGGAACGATCGAAGAATGCAGCGTACGAGCCTGCCCGCACGGCAATCGTGGCAGTTACCACGCTGCACGCTTCACTCAGAATTTAGAATGACGTAAGGCACTTTAGTTATTTTTCAAAACTCCCTCACTACGCCTCTAGCATGCTTTTGCAAGAGATGTCCCGCACCGTACAGGTAAAGTAACCCGGAGTAAACGGTGATGCTTACCGTAAACCAGGCCGCAAGATCCACCCACATCCTGGCCCACCACACCCCGGTAAAATGACTGGAGTAGAGGATTATTGAGCAAAGGGTGATACATTGGCCTGTCATCTTCCACCTTCCTGCGGTACTGACAGGGAAGTGTATGCCTCTGAAAAACTCTAAATAGCCCCTCAGGATACCGATAATCAGCTCCCGCACCACGATGATCACCGCCATCCAGTCCCCCACTACCATCTGGTTATATGCAACAAGTACTATAAATCCGCCGCATATGATTATCTTGTCCACCAGGGGGTCTGCTATCCTTCCAAAATTGCTTATCAGGTCCCTCTTTCTCGCCAGGTACCCGTCAAAGAAATCCGTTGCGGTGGCGACGACAAGTACCGCCAGAGCAAGGTCAAGTGACTCAAGGGATAGGATAAAAAAGAACAATATGCCCATAAAAAATCTAAGCACGGTCAATTGATTAGGCAGGTGGTAGAAAGGCCCTAAGAGCCGCTTGACTTCCCACCGTCTGTCTGCCTGCTGGTAATCATTCCGCACAATTTGCGGCAAGGTTATATCCCTCTTGATGTGTAACTGTTACCTTTCTAAATTCCCCCGGTTCCAATCCTGAACCTGAGACTATAACGCTGCTGTCTACTTCGGGGGCATCTCTATATGACCTCGCAAGCCAGCCTGTCCCGCCTTCCCGTGGTGCGTCCACCAGGACCTCAATGGTTTGTCCGACAAGGCAGGCATTATTCTTGAAGGTTATTTCCTGCTGGAGCGTCATGACCTCGGAGAGCCTCCTGCGCCTCTCCGGCCCCGGGATGCGGCCTTTAAAGGTCGCCGCAGATGTGCCTTCCTCTTCGGAATAAACGAATGTACCCAGCCTCTCAAAGGCCGCCTCTTCCAGGAATGCGAGCAGCTCGCGGAACGCCCTTCTGCCCTCTCCAGGGAAACCTACTATTACGGAGGTACGTAGGACTAAACCGTGTATCTCTCCGCGAAGCCGCTGTATCAATTTCTCCACCTGGGCGCGTGTAACGTCTCTGCCCATTATTTTAAGCATGTTATCATTAATGTGCTGTATGGGCAAGTCTATGTACTTGACTAGCTTATCGTTTCCGGCTATCTCCTTGATGAGTTCGGGATAGAAATGGGCGGGGTGTGCGTAAAGGAGCCGTATCCACTTGATGGAGTCTATTTCCGAAAGCATTTCCAACAGCTCGTGCAGACGCTGACGCCCGTAGAGGTCTATGCCGTACAGGGTGCTGTCTTGTGCTATCAGGTTTAATTCTTTGGCGCCTCCGGCGGCAAGCTCTTCGGCCTCCCGGAGAATCTCATCCGCGGGACGGCTCCCAAAGGGACCTCGTATTGCGGGGATGGCACAGTAGCTGCAGCTATTGCTGCAGCCCTCGGAAATCTTTAGATACGCATAGTGCCGTGGGGTGAGGCGGATGCGGGACGAATCTCCCCCGCTGCACGAGCCGTTAGCCCTATTCCCCTCCCCTGTTATACCGGAGAGTTCGGCTATCCTGCCAAAATTTTCAAGTCCAACCACGTGGTCAATCTCCGGTATTTCTTTCAGCAGGTCTTTTTCATAACGTTCCGCAAGACAGCCGGTTACGATGAGCTTCTCGAGTCCGTTTTCTTCCTTAAGTCTTGCCATCCTGAGGATGGTGTCTATGGATTCTTCTTTGGCATCCTTTACGAAGCCGCAGGTGTTTATTATTAGTACGTCTGCAAGCCGGGGGTCTTGACAGAATGTGACCTCCCCCTGTGCGAGCCTGCCAAGTATCTTCTCGGAATCTACCAGGTTCTTCGAACAACCCAGGCTTACCAGTGCTATCGTTGGTTTTTTTAGCCGCGGTTTCATCATTTTATCTGCTGCTTCGTGCCTTTTTGTCTGCCGGCCGATTCCCAGTCTTCCGGATTGATCAGCACCTCCCTATACGTCCCCTCTTTGCATTCGCCCACTATGCCGTCCTCTATCATCTGATCCAGCAGTTTGACGGCCTGGGGATAGGTCACGTGAAGTTTCTCCTGGAGTAGTTTTTCGTTGCACTTCCCCGCCTCGAGCGCCGCCTGGACCGCTTCGTTGTAAACGGGGTCATGTCTGTCGTCCCTCTTGGCCTCGAGTTTCCATTCCCTCAGCTCTGTCGAGAACTCCGGATGGGCCTGCCTTTTCAGGAACCCTACCACCCTTTCTACCTCCTGGTCGCTGGTGTACGTGCCCTGCACTCTTACCAACTCCGAGGTCCCCGGCGGCATAAACAGCATGTCGCCTTCCCCCAGGAGTTTTTCTGCGCCGTTTTGGTCCAGTACCGTCCTTGAGTCTACCTTTGAGGCCACAAGGAATGATATCCTTGCAGGCAGGTTGGACTTTATCAGGCCGGTAACGACATCTACGGAAGGCCGCTGTGTGGAGACTATCAGGTGGATGCCCACTGCGCGTGACTTCTGTGACAACCGTATAACGGCATTTTCCACCTTCTTAGAGGAAACCATCATAAGGTCTGCAAGTTCGTCTATAATTATCACGATATAGGGGAGGTGATGGAGTTCCGGGTCTATCTGGCCGTCTGCGCCCAATCTCTTCTTAAGGCCGCTTTCCCCCAGTTTGTTGTATTCTGCAATGTTCCTGACGCCTGCCCGTGCCAGGAGCCCGTAGCGTTCGTCCATCTTGTTTACCGCCCACTCGAGCACGGCCTGCGCCTCCTTTACGTCGGTAACCACCGGGCTGATGAGGTGCGGTATGTCCTTGAACGGAGAGAATTCCACCAGCTTCGGGTCTACGAGCAGGAGTTTCAAGTCCTTCCGGGACCGCAGGAACAAGATGCTCAGTATCAGCGAGTTCAGGCAGATGGATTTGCCCGAACCGGTGGTGCCGGCGATGAGGAGATGCGGCATGCCAGTCAGGTCGCAGTAGACGGGATAACCCGTTATGTCTCTCCCCAGCGGGAGGGGTATCGCATTGTTGTCAAGATTGATCTTGCCTTCCTGGATAATCTCAAGCAGTTCCCTGAGCCTCACGTTCTTTCTCATCCGGTTGGGCACCTCTATGCCCACGGTGGACTTTCCCGGCAGCGGCGCCACCACTCTAACGCTGGGGGCCTTTAAGGCCATTGCTAGATCGTCGGAAAGCGACGCTATCTTGGATACCTTGGTGCCGGGTGACAGCTCCAGTTCATACATGGTTATCGAGGGGCCTGTCTCAAAACCGACTACCTCTGCCACTACTTTAAACTGCGCCAGCGCATCTTCCAGGACCTCGGCCCTTTTCTTCAGAGATTCTTCGTCTTCTGCATTGCCCGGATCGGAGCGTTCGTCAAGGAGATCAATGGGCAGTAAGAGCGGGCCGGCGTCCGCAGGTGTATACTCAGGCGGTTTTTCCTCTGCGTCGGATTTCTTGAGGCGTTTCTCTTTAAAAGCGGGTTTAGGCCCCCTCTTGTTCTTGATCCGTTTAAATAGGGAAACAACGGCTTCGACCGGGCTTACGTTAAATAGGAGGATGCCGGAGGTCAGGAAGCCAAAGGTCAGGAAGACACAGGTGCCGACGAGGCCGAGGTTGTCAAGGAGTTTGCCCGACGCCGCGTCACCGAATACCCCTCCGGCCCATGCGATTGCGCCTATCTTGGGTAAGATGTCCTCTACCAGGGCAAATGCCAGGGAGATGGAGGTTATGAGCATTATCCCGCCGACGGCCTTTATCCAAAGGTCTTCCACCCTTCCGCGCAGTAACAGCATTACTCCCCATGCGCCTATGAGTATCGTCAGCGGGAAGGCGGCGAGGCCCAGCCACGAAAGCCCGTAGCCCGAGAGCACCGCACCAACCCACCCGCAGAGATTCTTTGTGGCGCTGCTCTCAGGATAATCGGCAAACGGCGGGTCGGAGGGATTGTAGGTTATTACACTGATGAGGGCAAAGACCGCAAACGACACCAGAAGTATCGCCAGAAACACGTTTAGGAGTCTCTTTTTATCCATCGGTCTTACACCCCCGTGTGACCAAAGCCACCCTCATTCCGCAGGGTCATTTTCAACTCTTTCACCTCAGTGAATTCGGCCCTTACGACGGGTTGGAAAATCAACTGTGCGATGCGCATACCACGGTTTATCTTGACGGGGTTTTTACCCAGGTTGCATAGAATGACGCATATTTCGCCGCGGTAGTCGCTGTCAATCGTCCCCGGTGCATTGACTATGGAAAGGCCGTGCCTCAGGGCCAGCCCGCTCCGCGGCCTCACCTGGGCCTCGTAGCCTGACGGGAGTTCTATGAACATCCCCGTAGGCACTGCGCTTATACCGGACGGTTCCAATACCAGCTCTCCGTTTACGGCCGCATACAGGTCTGCGCCACTCGCCCCCGCGCTCATGTACTGAGGTATGGGAAGGTCTTCACAGCCTTCCTTTTTCTTTATGTTAACCCTTACCTTTTCCACCGGTCTGTTTCTCGAGTTTCTTTTCTACGGGGACTGACTGTTCTGGTGAGAGTGACTCCAATTCGCTCAGCACCGCGCTTACTATGTCTTCCACCGGCGCAAGCCGTCCAACGCCTATCTTCCCCGTGGACAGGCGTCCCTCAACGGGGCCGATGAACTTGTATCCGATTTCCTTGAGCCTTGAGACATTGGCCTGGACCATAGGATGGTGGTACATGTGAGCGTCCATGGCCGGGGCCATTATCACCCTTGCGCGGGAGGCGAGGAGCGTGCAAGTAAGTATGTCGTCGGCCACGCCGGATGCTATTTTGCCGATAATGGCGGCGGTCGCAGGCGCCACCAGTATCAGGTCCGCCCGGTCGGCCAGTGAGACGTGGTATGGGTCGTGAACTTCCGGTTTGCCGAAGAGGTCCGTAACGACCTCGTTTTGGGAGAGTGTGCGAAACGTAAGCGGGGTGACGAAACGCTGGGCCGGTTCGGTCATCACCACCACCACGTTCACGCCGGCCTTTACCAGGCTCGATGTAATCTCGCAGGCCTTATAGGCGGCTATACTGCCTGTCACTCCAAGGATTACGGTGTAAGGCATTTACTTTTTAAACCCCAAGATGTTGCGAATCTCGTTTACTGCCTCTTCCAGGTTGTCATTCGTTACGCGGTATTTGTAGTGAGAAGAAGACTGCAGTTCGTTCTCCGCTATATTAAGACGGTTGTTGATGTCATGTTCTTTGTCGGTGTTCCTGCCCGCGAGGCGTTTCTTAAGGACGTCCTTGCCCGGCGGCAGGATGAAGACGGAGATGGCGTCGGGATATTTTCCCATTATCTGAAGCGCCCCCTGTACGTCTATCTCAAGCAGATATATTAGACCTTCTTCCAGGGCATTCTCCAGGGGTTTGCGGGGCGTACCGTAAAGGGTGCCGGAATATCGGGCATGTTCTATGAAGAAACCTTTTTTTATTTTCCTTTCGAATTCGCGCTCGCTGACGAAATAATAGTCCTTACCGTCCACCTCCTGGGAGCGCGGCGGCCTGGTGGTTACGGAGATAGAGGCCCTCACCTTCGGGTCCTTGGTCAGTTCCTTACAAATGGTCGTCTTACCCGAACCGGAAGGACCGGAGATTATTACCAGCTTTCCGTTTGCACTGCCGTTATTACTCGACATTAAAGACCTGCTCTTTTATCTTCTCAATCTCCATCTTTATGTCAATTATGGCGCGCAGCATGTCCCCGTCGGTGGCCTTGGAACCCATGGTATTGGCCTCCCTGAACATCTCTTGCACGAGAAACTCTTGCCTCCTTCCCGAAGGCCCTTCTTCGTTTATGGCATCCTCCAACTGTCCGATATGGCTCTTGAGCCTGGCGACCTCCTCCGTGACGTCGGAGCGTTCTGCGAAAAATGCCACTTCTCTTGCAAGGTCATTATCGGACAGCTCTACTTCTACGCCTTTTAACAGATTGGATACCCTTTTTCTCAGCCTGTCGCGATAGCCGCTTACGACCTCGTGTGCCCGTTCTTCTGGCACTTTCAGGAGTTTCAGTATGCGTTCCTTAGAACGAGTGATTTCTTCTCCCAGGACCTTCCCTTCTTGTGTACGCATGTTAATCAGCTCGTTCAGGGCCGAATCTACCAGCCTTTCCAGGGTCGGTACGAGCGCGTCTGCGTTATTCTCCTGCGATTTGGTCCTCTCGCATATGCCGGGCAGCGAGAATAAAGCGGCTAATGGCACGTCTCCTTCCGGCCCCAACTCTTTTTTCAGTTCCTCTATGGAACGGTAATAACCCTTAAGGGTCTCCAGGTTGATATAAAACCCGGGTGTCTCTTGAATAGACTTGTACTCTATCTCCATAAATACACTGCCCCGTGACAGCCTGTTCTTTAATATCTTTTCCAACCGCTCCTGATACGGCAGGAGCGGCTCCGGCAGTTTAGAAGACAACTTCAGGAAGCGGTTGTTGACTGAACGGATTTCCACCAGAAGGATGGCATTGTCATCCTTACTTTCCGCCCTTCCGAATCCGGTCATACTCCTCAGCATGTTGACTCCAAACCTGTCCTGACAGGTCATGGCCGTGCCACAACCTCTAAAAAATCCAAAAATTCAGAGTGACGATGCGCATCGTCACAGCGAACGAAACAAAGCAATCTCGTTTATAGTTGTGTAGTTTCCCCATTTATGGGACGCTGTAAGCTCGATAAATCGAGCAACTACAACTTATGCTGGTAAGCGCTTGGCAAACCTTTTAGAGTTTTCTGATTATTTAGGAGCCTCCTGCTGCTCCGTTGCTTTCGCTTCTTGTTTCTCTGGTTTCTTTTCCTCGGGCTTCTCCTGCCACCCTAATGCGGCGCTTGCCGGTTTTTCCTCTGCAGGTGCAGCTGCGGACGGAGCTCCGGTGGGTGGATGTCCAGGCGGCATCCCTTCGACCGGCGGATGACCTGGCGGCATTCCTTCAATCGGCGGATGACCCGGCGGAGGGCCTTCCGTAGGGGGATGTCCTGGCGGAAGTTCCATCGGCGGATGTCCGGCAGGCATCTCAGCGGTCTGTTCTACGGCAGCCTTCTCTATGAATGTAATACTTGAGATCTTTGTCAGGCATATGGTACCAATGATAAAGGCCGCCCCTATTAGGTAGGTAAGCTTGCTCAAAAATGTGCTGGTCCTGGTGCCAAAGGTAGATTGGTCCTGCAGGCCGCCTATGGCCGCCAGCCCACCTCCTTTGCCCGCCTGCAATAGTATGGCCCCTATCAGCGCTACGCATGTCAATACAAGAAATATCTTGAGGACTGAAACCATCTTCAACATGTACATCGTAAGTACGAGACCAAAGACTACGATGGTGGCCAGCGCCCATTTAATCGTTTTTTCGTTTGTTAACTCCATCTTTCTCTCCTACACCGGACTCCTTACTTGTTCAAATGCAACGGAGACTATTTTACAGAAAGAATCCTTCTTTAAACTTGCACCTCCTATCAACAGACCGTTTATGTCCGGTTGCGCCAGTATTTCGGCCGCATTGTCCGGTTTAACGCTTCCTCCGTACTGTATCCGCACTCGGGTGGATACATCTTCACCGTGAGATTCCTCAAGCAGCGCTCGAATGTGACCGTGAACCTCTTGTGCCTGGGCGGGGGTTGCATTCTTACCCGTGCCGATGGCCCAGACCGGCTCATATGCGATGGTCAACATTGAGACATCGTCGGGTTTCAGACCCTCCAGACCCGTCTTGAGTTGTTTTTCTATAACTTTAAAGGTTTTACCCGATTCTCGTTCCTCCAGCCTCTCTCCGAGACAGAATATGGGCATTATACCCCTGGCGAAGGCGGCCCGAAGCTTTAAGTTTATCATCGAATCCGTTTCACCGAAGATATGCCTTCTCTCGGAGTGACCCAAGATAACGTGCGTGCACCCCACATCCTTAATCATGCTGCCCGAAACCTCTCCTGTGAAGGCCCCGTTATCCTCCCAGTGCATATTCTGTGCACCCAGTATTATACTACTGCCCTTCAAGACGGAGTATACACTCTCGAGAAAAACAGAGGGCGGAAATGCGCCTACGTCCACTCCCTGCATACCCTCGATGTCGGCCCTTATGGAGCCAGCTAAATCTTTCGACTCCTTCAGTGTTAGATTCATCTTCCAATTGCCTGCTATGAAGGGCCGCAGCATTATCTGGACTCCTTTATGAGAATTGGTTGCCTCTTGGGAATGAGCCCAAGACCTTAAGCTCTAGACACACGCGGCTGACCTTTTCCAGGGCCTTTTTGATGTTCTCGTCCTGGACATGGCCTTCAAGCTCGATGTAAAAACTGTAATCCCACGCCTTTCTGCGGGAAGGCAGCGACTCAATGCTCGTCAGGTTGACGGCGTACTTTTTAAATGGGCGCAGGATATCGTAAAGTGCGCCGACTTGGTTCTTTATATAACACATTATCGCCGTCTTGTCCTTGCCGCTGGGGCTGGAAAATGATTTGCTCAGGACGTAGAATCTTGTGACGTTGTTGGGACTGTCCTCGATATTACTGTACAGGGGGTTTAAACCGTACAGTTCTGCCACCTCGGCGTGGGCTATGGCGGCGGCGTTGGATTCCTTTTTTGCTATCTGTGCGGCCTCGGTCGTGCTGCCCACCTCAAGTAGTTCCGCCTCCGGGAAATTGCTCGAGAGCCAATTCTTGCACTGAGAAAAGACTTGGAGCTTGGAGTATATCCTTTTTACTTCTCCAATAGTGCCGCAGGCCACGAGGCTGTGGTGTATTGGCAGTATGACCTCCGCGTATATCTTGACGTTGCACTCCTGAAACATGTTAAGTGTCTCGCGTATGCTTCCCTCCGTGGAGTTCTCTGCGGGGGCTATCCCGTAGTTTGCGCGCCCCGCCTCCACCTCCCTGAAGACTGCGTCTATGCCCCTTTGCGGCAGATACTCGACAGAGGCGCCGAAGCTCTTCCTTGCGGCTACGAAACTGAAGGTGCCCGCCGGACCGAGATACGAAACCTTGAGAGGTTTCTCAAGGGCCCTGGAGCCGGCCATAAGTTCCCTGTATATGGCCATTAAGGAGTCGTTGGGGAGCGGGCCTTTATTCTCTGAAAGGACCCTCTCGTAGACCTGCTGTTCCCTGTTCGGGTGATAGACCTCTGTGCTGGTCTGCCTCTTTACCTCGCCTATCCGTTGGGCGATCCCTGCGCGGTCGTTAAGCAGCTTGACTATCTTCGAATCAAGGTCATCGATTTGTTTCCTTAAGGATTCTAACATATCTTCAGTATTCATAATATAGTGACCTTCGGGATAGGTTGTCTAAACGGAGGATTTTTGAAGACAAAATGTTTTAAACCACACCTATATCAGAATTTAAGAATAGAGTCAAACAAAATTAATTTGACTGTCGTAATGATCATGGTAAAATAATATTATATATTTTTTATCTAAACGTTTCAAGGAACACAGCCAGTAATGAGCCAGGGTCCGATAAAGAGTTCTGAGCAGCGAGTAGGGGTTTTTGTAGACGTACAGAATATGTTCTATTCGGCCAAGGCCTTGCACCAGTCTAAGATAGACTACTCTAAACTGCTCCAGGAAATAGTCGGGAGCAGAAATCTTATAAGGGCCATTGCATATGTGGTACAGAAGCCTGAGGTGGACCAGTCCAGCTTTACGGATGCCCTGGAGCGGCTGGGTTACGAGATAAAATCAAAAGACCTCAGACTTCGTCCCGACGGCACTGCCAAGGGCGACTGGGACATGGGTATAGCGATAGATACCATAGCCATTGCACCCAAGCTGGATACGGTGGTGCTTGTCTCAGGCGACGGGGATTTTGTGCCCCTGGTGGAGATGCTGAAGGCCCACGGTTGCAGGGTGGAAGTCGTTTCCTTCCGCAAGAGTACCTCTGCCGATCTCATCGTCGCCGCCACAAAATACACCGCTATCGAAGAGTCTATGTTATTTAAGGAGAAAAAATTCCAGAAGGATGAAAACTCAGCAAGCCAGCCGGAAAGAGATACTAGAGAAGTGGCAGGAAGAGCTTAAATATACCTTTAAGGACGTATCTCTGCTTGAGAATGCGCTCATACATACGTCCTGTAAGCTGGAGTACAACAGCAGTAACGAGAGGATGGAGTTCCTTGGGGATGCGGTGCTGGGGGTGATAATCTCCAGCTACCTCTACAATACCTTCCCTGAATTCAATGAGGGTGAACTTACAAGGATAAAGTCGGTTGTGGTGAGCCAGCCGATATTGGCAGAGGCCGGGAACAGATTAGGTCTTGGCAAATACATAACTGTCGGCAAAGGACTTCACAGCAAACACGGTTTCCCGAGGTCTATAATCGCCAATGTATTTGAGGCCATCGTTGCGGCGATCTATTTAGACGGCGGCATCTATGCGGCAGGCGATTTTGTACTTACACGGCTATCTGAAGAAATAGAGCTTACCTCCAGGGACGAACACGCCAGGAACTATAAGAGTCTCCTTCAGCAGTACTGCCAGAAATACCTGAATACCACTCCGCAATATAAACTGATCGGGCAGCACGGGCCGGACCACGGTAAGACCTTCGAGGTCATGGTCGTGATTAAAGACAATGCCTACGGTCAGGGCAAAGGTAAGAACAAGAAAGAGGCGGAACAGCTCGCTGCGGAGGAGACACTTAATGCCCTTACCTCTAAAAAAGACCGGGCGGCAGTGGAGTGCTAGGGACTGTTTGTCCGGTAGGGTATTGGGTCGGTGTATCCCGCCTCGTTAAACGCCTCGCGTCGCAGTAAGCAACTCTGGCACCGTCCGCAGGCCCTATCTTTTTCTTGATAGCAAGACCAGCTGAGACTAAAAGGCGCTCCCAGTGACATGCCCATCCTTACTATATCGCTCTTCTTCATGTTGATTAGAGGTGTTTCCACCGTTATGTGGGTATCCGGTTTGGTGCCGGCGTCTACAAGGGCATTAAATATGTCGTAATATTCTTTCCTGCAGTCGGGATAACCGATGCGGTCATCCTCCACTGCGCCGATAAATACCTTCTCCGCCCCTATAACCTCCGCCCACGAGACGGCTGCCATAAGCAGGTGTGTGTTCCTGAAGGGCACGTATGTGGATGGTACCTTGTTCGCGGTTGCAGTAGATGTTGGAACAGCAATCCTTGTGTCTGTGAGACTTGAGCCGCCAATGGCGCCGAGATAGGCCATGTCTATGATTAATCTCTTTTCCTTCGGTACTCCATAGTAGGATGCTATGTCGTTAAATGCCCTCAGCTCCCGCGCCTCCGTCCTCTGCTTATAATTTACGTGGAGACAGGCCAGCTCGAAGGACTCATTGGCTATGGCTGCGGTAACGCAGCTATCCATCCCTCCGCTTAGGAGTACTACTGCCAGACCCGCTTTCATATCTACACGTGCTCCTTAGGATTATACCTTCCGGCGTGTCGGGGGGCCAGATGTATCGGTGGATCTGTAATTGAAGGCGTACATCAATCCCGTCTTCCAGTATCCAGGAGGCCACCCGTTTGAGGTCTAATTTGTTGAAGGCTACACCGATAAGTACCTTTACCTTTTTCGTAAGCCGGTATTTTCCTATGACATCTTTTGCCCACTCGTAATCCCTTCTAGAACTTAACACAAACTTTACTTCATCGTTGGGTCTCAATCTTTCAACGTTTTTCCAGTCGGTCTTATCGGCCATACCGCTGTCGGGGCATTTCAGGTCCATGATCCTTATGGTCCCCTCGGGCAGTGCATTTATATCCAGCGTGCCATTCGTTTCGACCAGCACGCGGCAGCCGCGTTTTATTAGTAGTGAGACCAGTTCGCCGGTCTCCCCTTGAAGGAGCGGTTCGCCTCCGGTGATTTCTATTAAACTGCCCCCAAGGAGTTCGATATCGGAAAGTATTTCCTCAATGCGCATCTCTACGCCATTTTCGTAGGCGTAGACCGTGTCACAGTAATTGCACCTCAAATTGCACCCTGTCAGCCTTATAAATATACAAGGCAGCCCGGCGTAGGTGGATTCGCCTTGGATGCTCTTAAATATTTCGTTGACCTTCAGCATGAAAGAGACCTATCCCCTTTAGACTGCGTTATTTCAGTAGGGTCAACAGAAAATTATAAATCAGCCCGTGCCTGCTTGGCAAGGGCTTTTGGCCCTTTTCATAACGTCTTTTAGGTATAAAACTTAGATGTGTCTAAATTATGCTATTGACAAGCAATTTAGTTTGTTGTAGGATTTTGCGACGGACAGAATATACGAAGATGTTTTTTAGAGTAGAACCATCGATTAAGCAAAGGCTCTAGAAAAGACCTATTATATCGCTAATGTATCCAGAGAATTATAGTTCCTCTCCAAAGAGTAGAACACTCGATGTCGCGGCTGCAATAAATCAGGTAGCCTCGTTCATACCCCTTAAGGTTTTCCGCAAGCAGGGTCTATCCGAAGTTATGGTAGTTAGCGAGAAGACCCTCGGTGAGCTTATAGAGCAGACCGTGGGTACCGAGGTTAAAAAGAGGTTCGAGGACCTTTCTAGGGAGAGGGATGAGCTCAGGATGCAGTCGGAGAGCCTCTCCAGACGATTGGATGAGCTTAAAGAGGGCTCTGGGGATGTTTCCGGTGAGAAGAAAGAATTAGAAAAGAATTATAAAACGCTTGAGGAAGAGGTAGTTCGTCTCCGTCGCAAGTTGGACGCAGAAAAGATGGTGTTCAAAGGCGTTGCAGGCGCGCAGACGTCTGTAACCCCGGAAGAATACGAACAGAAAGTAAAACAGGTTGTAGAGAATATACTTGAAGGGGCGAGGGGGACGATGCCTATAGATTTGTTTGACAAGCTCCAAGAGGGCCTCTCGCAGCAATTTATTGAGAAATTTCCACATACCACTTACCCCCTTAATGTTGCAAGTCCGAGCGTAAAAACGTTTGCTAGCCGTCCACAGCCTGCCGCATCCGCATCGGGTGCCGGGCCTGCAAAGGTAGCTGGGCCCGTAAAGGTAGGAAGCTTATTCCATAAGCTGGTAGAAAATAACGTAAAGTGGCGCGAGAAGCAGAAGGCCCAGGAACAAGAAGAACAGAAATAAAAGAGTTTTTATAATTAAACATTTTTTACTTCCCTGGAGGAAGGCTATATGATGGCAGAGGCTGAGGGACGCAGAGACCCTAACATTATGTACGTAGGTGTGGACCTGGGTACCTACAGGACATCCATAACGGCAAGCAATGGTCTTAGGAAGACGGTGATAAGCGTAGTGGGATGGCCGAAGGATGATATCTCTAGAAAATTGTTGGGTAAGGATATGGTATTTGGCCATGAGGCGTTAAGGCACCGTCTGGCGCTGAACCTCGTAAGACCCCTTGAGAAGGGGGTAATAAAATATTCCGATGACTCAATGCCGGTAAGCAACGAGGAGCTTCAAATATACAAAGGGGCTGCGAAAGAGATGGTTAAACATGCGATATCGCTGGCGCAACCCCAAAATGGACAGACGGTGTACGCCGTTATTGGAGCGCCTGCCCAGGCAAGCGTAATAAACAAACAGTCGATAATCGAGGCCGCAGTGGAGTCCGTTGATTCGGTTATCGTGGTCTCCGAACCGTTTTCCGTGGCTTATGGGCTGGATATGCTGGACGACGCCTTGATTATTGACATCGGTGCCGGTACGGTTGACTTGTGCAGGATGCACGGCGCATTACCCGAAGAAGGGGATCAGATAACCCTTACCACCGCCGGGGATTACGTTGACGAACTCTTGCTGAAGCTGGTGAAGGAAAATCATCCCGACGCGCAGATTACCATCAACATGGCCAGGGATATAAAGGAAAAGAACGGCTTTGTCTCGGATACCAACGACAGGGTAGTTGTCAGAATACCCGTGGAAGGCAGGCCCAGGGTGATTGACATAACGGAAGAATGCAAGCAGGCATGCAAGGCGATAGTCCCGCCCATAATTGAGGCCGTGGGGAATCTTATAGCCACCTACGATCCTGAGTTCCAGGCCTGCATCCGAAACAATATAGTCCTGGCGGGCGGCATGAGCCAGCTAAAGGGTCTTGACAAGCTCCTGGAAGAGGGCCTCGAGGAGTTTGGCGGGGGAAAGGTCAACAGGGTAGACGAACCCGTTTACGCCGGTGCTGACGGAGCCCTTAAGCTGGCCTACGATATGCCTGACGCACTCTGGAAGGAGCTGCAGTAGATTCACCAGGCAGCTGCCGGGGTTTAAAAATCTTCCTGCCGTGAAAAACTTCCCGCATTTTCGAATCCTTCCGTATCTGTTCAAGGTTCTACGGCGGCGACTCTCCGTTGCCGGTGTGCCGTTTATCTGAGTAATAGCTCTTTTCATGCAGGTAGGTTTTTTATTATAATGTTTAAAATAGACCTCTGCAAAATCTTGTGAGGCTGTCGTTCTGAGGGAGCAAAGCGACCGAAGAATCTCCGATGTAGCGTTGGAGCTTGCTCCGACTCTCGACGTGGCAGCCCGCCTAAGGCGGGCGACGCTGTACGCTTTGCTCAGAATGAACAACATTACGCTTAGGAGACTTTTTCAGAGACCTCAGTAATTGATAATGGTACGATAACCTGTCGAAAGTTTAGCTTACTTAAGGGGTTTTGACTATGATGAAGTGGCAAAAACCGGTTCGCAAGTGTCATGATTGCAAGCTTAACCTCGGTGACCGCTGTGCCGTGTTTGAAAGTCCGAGAGACAAATGGCATCATGGTAGATGTTCCGGGTACAACAACCCTGAGTTAATAAAGAAATACGAGGAAGAAAAGGCAAAACATCCGCCGAAAGAACCAAAAGAAAAAAGGAAGAAAGTGGCAAAGGAAAAAAATACAACAGAACATCATCAGAGGAAGGCAACTACCGTCAATCCGACATCTCACTAGGGAAGGTCTTTGTTCTTAGAAGGCTGCAGGTCGTAGCAGCCCCTCTCTATTGCCTTGAAAATGGACGTCTTGATTGTTTCGTAATCGGCGACTACCTCTACCGGACGGTTTGCATACCTGGACTCTACACCGTCCAGCGTACCCATGTGATACCCTACCTTAAACTCCGGAAACTTCAGCCCGTGCGCCGTGGATATGACGACAATTTTTTCGTGAGGTTTTATGGTCCCCGCTTTTACCAGCTTTATCAAGGCCGCAAGGGCCACGCCCGTATGGGGGCAATTAAACAGCCCGCTGCGGTCGGCGCGTGCGGCTGCGTTGGCCAGCTCATCTTCCGTCGCCTGTTCAACCACGCCGTTGAAGGTCTTCAGAATCCTTATGGCCCTGTGAATGCTGACGGGATCTCCAATCTGAATGGCGCTGGCAAGGGTTTTTTGTGCCTTGACCGGTTCATATTCCTTGAAACCCTTCAAGTAACTGCGGTAGAGGGGATTGGCCCTTTGGGCCTGGGCGCATACCAGTCTGGGGAATCTGTTTACGATACCGAGCTCTTTCATCATGAGAAACCCCAGGCCTATAGCCGTTATATTTCCAAGATTTCCGCCAGGCACAACCACTACGTCGGGCACCTCCCAGTCAAACTGCTGAGTTATTTCCATGCTTATTGTCTTTTGGCCCTCTATGCGCAGGGAGTTCATGGAGTTGGCTAGATATATGTTATTCTTTGCGCATACCTCTTGGACCAGCTTCATGCACCCGTCGAAGTCCGTGTCTATAGACAGCGTCAAGGCATTATTGGCAAGGGGCTGCACAAGCTGGGATGTCGAGACCTTGTTCTTTGGCAGGAAGACTATTGCCGGTATGCCAGATGCCGCACAGTAGGCTGCAAGCGCAGCAGAGGTGTCACCCGTTGAGGCGCAGGCCACACCGAGTATACCCTTGCCTTCCGATATCATCTGTTTGACCACGGACACCAACACCGTCATACCAAGGTCCTTAAAGGACCCTGTGTGGGCGTTTCCACACTGCTTTATCCACAGGTCTTTCAGCCCTATCTCCTCACCGAATCGCTTCGCCCAGAATAGGTTGCTTCCTCCCTCATATAGTGAAACGATGTTCTCGTTCCTTACGTTCGGACACACCAGTTCCTTTTTACCCCAGACGCCGCTGCCGTAGGGCCACTCGGTTCTCATGTAGCGCTTGTCGAAAAGTTCAGTCCAAAAGGCAGGCTTCTTCTTCCTTAATTCGTCCATGTCGTGCCTGACTTCCAGAAGCCCGCCACATTTCCGGCAGCTGTAAATTATCTGGTTAAGTTCGTATCTTTCGTCACATCCGCTTGTGCACTGGAACCATGCCTTATAGTCGGCTGCCATAAAAAATGAATCCTCTCCTCTTTAATAACGAATAAAATGGGGTTCGAGAATTATAGAGTCAATACGACGCGCTTTCAAGGGGATAAAAGCGGTGCAAAATAAATTGAAAAGAAATTAAAAATTTCTCTCCTTCCATCTTGACAGGTATTGCTTGAGCGTTATAATTTTTTACAAGTTTTGCCTTATTACCTGAGGTGAGTGGCACCTGGTCGGTTACCATACTGCCTTTTATGGATGATGATCGACTTACTAAGGTAAAAAAATGCTGGTAAAAACCAACGGGATAGAATGGCACAGGAAGTTGGAGCGCCTGGCACTCATAAAGGAACGATATAAAAAACTGGTCCTGGAGCCGAGGAAAGAGATTGAATTTGAACTGGCAAAGGACCTGGAGGAGGAAAATGTGAGTGACCTTAGCGTGTCTAACTTTTCTCCGGTCTGAAGAATAACGAAAATCTTCTTTCGGAAACTCCCACCCCAAAACAACAGTAGTGGTGTAACTCCAGTTAGAATTACTCAAACCCCATGTCTAAAACAGATTGTGATCTCCAGAAGGTAATTACTACCATAAAACGAGTAAACCGCGCCTTTAAGGAGCCTACGGTAACCACGGTCGCGAGGGGCCGGGACCCTTTTAAAGTCCTTATTTCCTGCCTATTGAGCCTGCGGACCAAGGACAACGTTACGTCCGCTGCCAGTGAGCGGTTGTTCCGGTTGGCGGACACCCCCGATGCCATGCTGAAATTGGAGACCTTGGATATACAGGGGGCGATATATCCGGTTGGTTTTTATAGGATAAAGTCTGCAAGGATAAAGGAGATATGCAGGGCCCTGATTGAAGAATACGGCAGAAACGTCCCTGACGACATAGATACCCTTCTAAAACTCCCGGGCGTAGGGCGGAAGACGGCAAATCTGGTGGTAACGCTTGGGTACGGCAAGCCGGGTATCTGTGTGGACACCCACGTGCACAGAATCACCAACCGCTGGGGATACGTAAGGACCAAGACACCCATTGAGACTGAATTTGCGCTGAGAAAGATACTCCCCAAAAAATACTGGCTGATTATAAACGACGTTTTAGTAACCTACGGGCAGAATATCTGCACCCCTGTCCTGCCAAAATGCAGCATTTGCAAGGTCTACTGGTACTGCAAAAGAGTGGGTGTGAAAAAACACCGCTGAGAGGCTGGTCTCGGCCGATAACTCGCAGAAGTCTCCCTGATGTCCCCCCTGGTGCTTATTAGGCGGCAACAGCGCGTTTTGGTCATCCCGTCCCCGTAGAAGAGTCGCTTTTCGGTTGATATTAGATTCAATTTGGATAACATGTAAAATAAAGTAGCGTGCGAGCAGGCTCGCACGTAATCGTGGTGACAGGCTGCCGCGCTGCACGCCTTGCTTAGAATGACATTGTCTCACTGTGAGGCTTTTGCGGAGGGCTCGTCTTTCTTAAGTGACGTAGAGGAGATTGTAAAATGGGAAACAGGCTTATCGAGTTTTACGGTACGGAATGTGTGCACTGCAGGGAGGTGGACCCCCTGATTGAGAAACTGGAGAAAGAGGAGGGGGTGAAGATCACCAGGCTCGAGGTATGGCACAACAGCGAGAATGCGGCGCTTATGGATAAATTGGACAGGGATGAAAAGGGCCAGACGTTTTGCGGCGGTGTTCCTTTTTTCTACAATGAGAAGACGGGCAAGAAGCTTTGCGGTACCACCAGCTATGAGAAGATCAAGAAGTGGGCCTTAGGAGGTTAAAAGGGCGGTCAAATGCCTGAAGAAACCATCAAGAGTTTTAATGTGGGGTACTTACAGGTCCTTGATGATGAAGGCCATGCAGACAAGGACCTTATGCCGGAGCTCAGCCCGGGGCAGATAAAAGAACTCTACGAGCTTATGGTGCTTATCAGGGCGTTTGACGACAAGGCGTTTAAGCTTCAGAGGCAGGGGAGGCTGGGGACTTATTTACAGGTGAAAGGGCAGGAGGCCTCGGAGGTTGGAGCGGCGTATGCGTTGAAGAAGGGAGACTGGATATTCCCGTCCGGCAGGGATGTGGGGGTGCTTATCACCAGAGGCCACCCCATGCACATGCTTCTGCAGTACAGGGGCGGTGATGAGAGGGGGATGAAGGCCCCGGAAGGACTGGACAACTTTCCCATAACTATCCCCGTTTCCACCCATATACCCATCTGCACGGGCGCTGCATGGGCGTCAAAGATGCGCAGGGAGGATGTGGTTCACATGGCGTTCTTCGGGGACGGTGCCACCTCAAGGGCCGATTTTCACGAGGGTCTAAACTTTGCCGGCATCTTTAAGGTCCCTGCGGTCTTTGTGTGCGAGAACAACGGCTATGCAATCTCACTGCCAAGGGCCCGCCAGACTGCTGCCGAGACCCTTGCACAGAAGGCGTTTGCCTACGGCTTCGAGGGTATACAGGTGGATGGAAACGACATATTTGCAGTCTATAGCGCTGCCAGCCGTGCAGTGGCAAAGGCGAGAAAAGGAGACGGCCCTACACTTATAGAATGCGTTACGTACAGGATTGAGGGTCATTCCACCTCCGACGATGACTCAAGGTATAGAACGAAACAGGAGGTCGAGGAGTGGAGAAAAAAAGACCCCGTAGACAGACTTGAAAAGTATATGAAGAAGAACAAGATTCTCACCGATGAGTACAAACAGTCCGTTACCCAGAAAACGAGAGATATGGTTGAAAAGGCGGTTGAAGATTATGAGAAAGTCCCGCCGCCCGAAGCTGCGGATTTCTTTGCAAACACATATGCCCAGCCCACGGAACAGCTAAAAGAACAAATGAAAGAACTCTGATGCGATTGTAATGGTCGAGATTGCTCGACTTAGCAGGGCAAACCCATGCAGAGCAAGCTCTGCCACTACAATTTAAACAGGGTAGCCAAACCAAGTTTTTCAAAGGTCTCTATAGAGGGGCAAAAGTGGCAAGGCTTAATGTAGTTCAGGCCATCAACCTCGCCCTGAGGCAGGAGATGCGGAAGGACAAGCGGCTGATAGTCCTCGGCGAGGACGTCGGTAAGAGCGGAGGTGTGTTCAGGGCAACGGACGGCCTGCAGGAGGAGTTTGGAGAAGACAGGGTAGTTGACACGCCCCTTTCAGAGGTGGGCATAGTCGGGACTTCTATCGGCCTTGCAGTAAACGGCATGCGCCCGGTGGCCGAGATACAATTCAGCGGGTTCCTTTACTCGGCCTACGATCAGATTACCACACATGCCGCCAGGATAAGGACCAGGAGCAGGGGCAGGTTTACCTGCCCGATTGTAATAAGGAGTCCCTATGGAGGCGGGGTGAGGGCGCTTGAACTCCACTGCGAGAGCCAGGAAGCAATCCTGGCGCATACGCCGGGGATAAAGGTGGTAATCCCCTCAAGACCTTATGACGCAAAGGGGCTTCTAATCTCAGCGATAAGAGACCCCGACCCCGTGGTCTTCCTGGAGCCTATGAGGGTGTATAGGGCAATAAAGGAAGAAGTGCCGGAAGAAGAATACACTGTACCGCTCGGCAAGGCCGATGTCATAAAAAAGGGAACAGACCTCACCGTCATCTCCTGGGGCGCCATGATGAAATATACCCGCGAGGCGCTGGAAAAGGCGGATTATAACGCAGAGATAATAGACGTAAGGACGATAAGCCCTCTTGATTCAGAGACCATAATAAACTCCGTCAAGAAGACCGGAAGGTGCTTGATAGTGCATGAGGCGCCCCGGACCTGCGGATTTGGCGCGGAGATAATTGCTCAGATAAACGAGAAGGCATTTCTTCATTTAGAGGCCCCTGTTGAGAGGGTAACGGGCTTCGACGTCCCCTTCCCCATGTACAAGCTTGAGAATTATTATCTGCCCGATGAGAGGAGGATATTGAAGGGCGTTGAGAAGGTGATGAAGTTCTGACGGCCTTCGTGGGAGCTTAGTTTTTGGTAAAATTATATATATTTAACACACAAAGCCTCCTGCTTATTGAAAGAAACGGTGATGTTAGGTCCTTTGCAGTAGACAATGTAAAGACAAAAACTCTCAAGAAAATTATCTGTGAAAATGTGATAAAAAAGCTATATACTTATAGCCGATGAGTTTAGGAGTTATCGGAGACTAGATAAAGATTTCAAAGAGCACCATGTTGTAAATCATGAACTAGCTCAATATGTTGACGAATCTGCATATACAAACACGGCAGAAGCGTGTGCCGGATTCATTCATACGCAACTATATGATACCGTTTCCACAATTTGCAGAACAGCAGGAAATAATAGTTGAACATCGATATCGCACGAGGCTTATCTCTGCTGCGGTAACAGTTAAGATCGATGTACGGAGGAGGTGGCCACATGAGTAGAGTGGTCATAAAGGAAAGCGTTTTGCTCTGGGCGGTAGACCGCGCGGGGCTGACGCCTGACGACCTACAGCACAGGTTTCCAAAAATCCAGCAGTGGGTTACTGGTGAAAGCCAGCCCACGCTATGTGAATTAGAACGCCTGGCAAAAGCTACTTGGACACCACTTGGATTCTTCTTCCTCACTGAGCCACCCGAGGATCGCTTGCCAATTCCTTACTACCGAACGCTTGACGGTGGACCCCTGAGTAGACCCAGTCCCAACCTTCTTGAAACTGTTCAGGTAATGCAACGGCGGCAGGCTTGGATGCGCGAATATCTGACAGACCAAGGTCAGGAACCGCTATCGTTCGTGCGATCTGCCAGACTGGACGACTCGCCCGCATCCCTCGCTAATCGTATTAGACGCGAGCTAAATTTAGATAAGGGGTGGGCCGCTCAAAAACCAACCTGGACCGATGCTCTGGACACTCTCCACGAAACCATAGAAGGTGCAGGAATCCTGGTTATCAGAAACGGCATCGTGGGGAATAACACACATCGTAAGCTCAATCCAGACGAATTCCGAGGCTTCGTTCTGGTGGACGAGTACGCACCGCTTGTGTTCGTCAATGGTGCCGATAGCAAGGCTGCGCAGATGTTCACCCTTGCTCATGAGCTGGCGCACGTGTTTTTGGGCAGTAGCGCTGCATTCGATCTACGCGAGATGCGGCCAGCAGATGACCCCACAGAACAGGCGTGTACTCGCGTGGCTGCGGAATTTCTTGTTCCAGAACAAGAAATACGTCAGGTCTGGCCTTCTGTTCAGGACACTCCGGAACGTTTTCAGGAAATGGCCCGCCAATTCAAAGTGAGTGAGCTTGTGGTGGCCCGCAGAGTATTGGACTTGGCTTTAATTAAAAAGAAGGCTTTCCTGGATTTTTATGACCATTATCAGAACGATGTACGCCGCAAGGCTACCCTTCAGTCTGGAGGAGGTGACTTTTTCGCTAATCAAAACTTTCGTGTGGGGCGGCGATTTTTCTCCGCCGTGGTTCGGGCAGTCAAAGAAGGCGAGCTGCTTTATTCTGAAGCCTATCATCTGACGGGACTGTACGGAAAGACGTTCGATAGCTACGCAACCGAACTTAAGATCAGGGGTACGTTGCAATGAGAAACCCAACGTATGTTCTTGATGCCGACACCTTTATGCAAGCAGCACGACTTTACTATGCTTTTGACATTGCTCCGCCTTTTTGGCATGCCTTAATTCAACACGCACAGACTGGTACGGTACTGAGCATAGATCGTGTAAAGACGGAGATAGACAGAGGGAACGATAATCTCAAGAACTGGGCGAAGAGTCATTTTCACTCATGGTTCGCCTCAACGGATGAGAGTGATGTCATTGATGCTTACCGGCGAGTCATGCAATGGGCTTATGGCCAGACTCAGTTTGATGACGCGGCTAAGGCTGAATTTGCCAGCACAGATAATGCCGACGCCTGGCTGGTTGCGTATGCGCTGGCGAAGGGTTGCGTGCTTGTTACCCAGGAGCAGTTTGCTCGCGATGCAAGGAATCGCATCCCACTCCCAAATGTATGCCAGGCATTCGGTGTTCATCCCGTCAACACATTTGAAATGCTGCGAACGCTTGGGGTGCGTTTTAAGTAGTTGCGTAAAGATCCGAAGAAAAAAAGAAACAACAACATAAGACACATAAGAAGCCATTAAACTTGTCTTACCGAACTCCCCAAGAAACCATAAAAACTGTGACGGAAACCCCACCTAATAAGCAAGAAACCCAGTAGCAAAAAACCAAAGACAAAATAAACACTACTGTTATTTGTGTGTTAACTATATATAGTGCAGTTTTTTATAGTGTCAGGTTTTCAGTACGGCAATGGGTGTCGCAGGTCTTTAGACCTGCGTTCTGTGCCCTATAATGCTCACGGTAGGGGCGAGGTTACCTCGCCCCTACAACTGTAAAAAATTTCTAACAGGTCTCAACATGGCATATAATTTTAAATTTCCGGACATAGGCGAGGGCCTTGTAGAAGGCGTGGTCGTGGCGTGGAAGGTCAAAGAGGGCGAGAGGGTGGATGAAGACCAGGACCTGGTAGATATAGAGACCGAGAAGGCCGTCTTTACACTACCTTCACCTGCTGAAGGGATGGTGCTTAAGATACATTATAAAGAGGGCGAGGCCATCCGTGTAGGCGACGTCCTTATAACCATAGGAGAGGCGGGGGAAGAAGTGCGGAAAGCCGAGGTAAAGGAGAAGGTGTACGGAGAGGCCGTTGTGGGCGTCCTGGAGGAGGCCCCTGAGGAGGAAGAAGAGAAACCCGCCAAGAAGAGAGCTGCAGTGGAGGCGGCGGCAGCGGGTAAGGTGCTTGCCGCTCCGGCGGTGAGAAGGCTGGCGAAGGAACTCAAAATAGACGTCTCCCAGGTCAAGGGCACGGGTAAAGACGGGAGGATTACTGAGGAGGACGTGCAAAGAGTTGCAGGGAAAATACCCCCTGCTGAAAAAGAGGAGAAAGAGGTTGAGGTTAAACAGGTAAAGAAATATGACATGTATGGTTACATTACAAGAGTCCCCCTGAAGGGCGTTAAAAAGGTAGTGGCGAGAAAGATGCGCGAGGCCATATCAAATGCCGCACTGGTTACCCATCACGATGAGGCCGACGTGACGCATCTCGTAGAGGTGAGAGAGAGGCATAAAGAGTATGCAAAGGGAAAGGGGATAAGACTTACTTATATTCCATTTGTAATAAAGACGGTGATTGAGGGTCTTAAGAGGTACCCCTATCTTAATTCGACGCTGGAGAACGTTGGGGGCGAGGAATATATAATACTTAAAAAATATTTTAACATCGGCGTCGCGGTTGACACGCCGGACGGAGTCATTGTGCCGGTGATAAAGGGTGCAGACCAGAAGACCGTTCTGGATATTGCAAAAGAGGCCGAGGGGCTGGCGGAGAAGGCGCGGGAGAGAAAGATTGACCTGGCGGACCTGAAGGGGAGCACTTTCACCATAACCAACGTGGGTTTTATCGGCGGTACGTACTTCACACCCATACCAAACCACCCGGAGGTGGCCGTACTGGGCCTGGGCAGGATAGAGGAGAGGCCCGTAGTAAGGGGGGGAAAGGTGGTGGTACGGAAGGTTATGCCCCTGTCACTGACCTTTGACCACAGGGTGGTAGACGGTGCGGATGCCGCAAGGTTTGTAAACGCCGTGAAGGAATACCTCGAGGACCCTGACCTGTTCCTGGTGGAATTGGGCAAGCAAACAGGCTGATTAATTTAACGAACCTTTTCTCCAGACATGTATACATAGTAATATGCCAGCCAGGTGGTCATCATACCGGCCGCAATCGGGATCAGAAAGGTAGTCCAGAAAACGGCAGCATCCCAGCCCGGTATGTTAGGTGTAGTAAACCGTGAGATAATCTTTACGGCAATCAGGACGTGAAACAGGATTATTATAATCCTGTTATTTCTTCCGGTCGCCTTCAGTCTTTTCCAGTCCAGCATTTTATTTAATATTGATTCTCCGAAAGTTGCTGCAATGTCCGATGCCATTCTGAGTGAAACGCGTAGCGTGGGTCCACCTTAGGCGGACTGCCACGATTACGTGCTTTCCTCAGGGTGACAATTGTGCAGGGTTTTTCAAAGATTTCACTATGGTAGAGTCCCGTGAAAATTCCATCAGCAGACTGCGGGGCCTAGCCTGTAAATTCACGGGGATTAAGTGGTATCTTACGAAGAGACCCTATGATTAAAGGCGTAACTAAGCTAGGGGGTATTATCGTTTGTAAAGTCCCACAAGTTCTGCGCTGGCGAGGATGTGACCCTCAATGGCCTTTTCTACGTCTCTCTTTGTCTTCCCCGGCGGTAAGTCTAATTTGGCGTCCAGTGCATATAGTTTGAAGAAATACCGGTGGGCCGGTCCTCGCGGCGGACAGGGTCCGCCGTAGCCGATGCTGCGGAAGTCGTTTGTTCCCTGTTTGGCTTCGTTATCGAGGGTTTTCGTCTTTGGCACGTCTTCGGGGAGACCGCTCGTATCGGGTGGGAGGTCGTACAGCACCCAGTGAACCCACGTGCCGCCGGGGGCGTCGGGGTCGTCACAGATAATGGTAAAGCTCTTTGTCCCCTTCGGCGGGTCATTCCAACTCAGGGGGGGAGAGACGTCAGGCCCGTCGCAGGTATATTTGGTGGGAATTGTGGCTTGGGCCTCGAAAGTCGGACTCTCTAACTCCAATGCCATCGCGCTGTCTCCCGCGCCAAGATGTGTTGTAGGGGCCAAGTATAGGCCGCCAGTTAAAAATATTTTGTAGAGAAATCGAATATCTTTCCAATGCATTTATAAAACCAACTTTACTCAAAGCCGCGTGTACTTTCAAGTCATTTCTTTACCATTGCCGGGTGGTAGACCGGTATATCATTAAGGTAATGGATATGCTTGACTTACGATATTGGAGGGGTATACTCTAGCAGTGCTAAAATTGTGCGATGTTATACCCTGATGTCTTTTATTTGAATATAGTGTTGCCTGCACCAAGTACTTAGGATTGATACCGTAGAGGGCTTACGGAAATGTCTCTTAAGCTAGGACCTGTAGTAGGTTCCACAACTCACAAGGAGGCCAAGATTTGGGTGCAGACCCATCGGCCTGCCAAACTTGAGTGTAGAGTTTATACAGACCCGGGTGGCAGCAAGCAGGTTCCTGATTCGCCTTTCGCTTTTCAAACAGAGGAGAGGATCGGCTGTACTGGTGTGGTGACGGTTGCTCTCCCGCAGGGTGACAGCAAATATTACTACGGTATTTTTGAGAAAAAGGGCAGCAGTTCAGTAGCAATATCCCAAATCAATTCGTTTCGTTCATTTCCAGACCCAAAGAAAAAGATTGAGAGTGTCTCTTTTGCCCTTGTCTCATGCAACAAGCCAACGGATTTCAAGTACGAAAAGGAGTTAAGCCTACGGAACATGTGGAGGCATCTTTTCGTCGAGATGTCCCGGAACGACACCTCCTTCTTGCTTGCGGCGGGGGACCAGGTATATGCAGACCATGAGAGACGTAATGCATGGCAGGAAAGCGTGGATGGACCTCCTCATAAAACTCCCTTAGACCTTTATAGGGACGTGTATTATACGCACTGGTCGTTTCCGGAGATACAAATGGTCTTGGGCAATTTCCCGTCTTTCATGATATGGGATGACCACGAGATTACAAATGGGTGGGGTTCCAGTATAAGGCATGGTGAAAAGAGGTCTCAGGAAATCTTTCTGGTTGCAAGGAAGGCCTATGAGGAGTTCCAGCACAGCCACAACCCTGCCGCCCTCTCCCTCCCAAAAGATCATAAACCCACACCGGACCACAGGCCGTACTATTATGCCTTCAAATACGGCCCTGTCGCCTTTCTTGTCCTTGACCTGAGGGGTAACAGGAGGATATGGGACGGGCAGTTATTGGGGACTGATCAATGGGCGGCACTGAGGCGCTGGTTTGCGTCTAAGGAGGCCAAAGACTCCAAAATACTGTTCGTGGTCTCATCTGTTCCGATGATACATTTGAGGAGGTTGTTCGGATGGTTGTGGTGGATGAAAACGGACATTGCTGACCAGTGGTCTTCACCCCACAATACAAAAGAGAGACGGGAACTTCTTTCCCTGCTTTTTGACAAGTACGTTGAGAAAGGCAAGCGGCAGGTCTTTATCCTCGGCGGAGACGTGCATGTGGGTACCGTTGCAAAGATAACCGACCGTGCATCGGGACAGAGTATACACCAGTTTACATCGTCCCCCATCTCTAATAAGCCGGAGAGGCTTCTGGACAGCCTTCTGAAAAGATTCAGCAGCAAGTTTTCATTTAGGCTAGATAACGATGGGAACCGTTATGCGGACGTGGAAATCTATAAACGCTACCGCCAGAGGAACTTTGGCATAATTACGGTTTCATTAGGCTCTCCCCCGAATACCACATTGAAGATGTATCAGGAGAAAGAGGGGCAGCCCGACGAGACTGTAATCTAGGAATGAGAACTCTGGAAAGGGTCTGTACAGTTGTTATTCTGAGGGAGTAAGACGACCAAATGTAGCGTGGAGCTTGCTCTCCGCCTAAGGCGGATTGAACGTGGCAGCTTGTTACCACGTTTCGCTCAAAATGACGACAAGGTGTTGGGAGATTTTTTTAGAGGACTCTGTACGTGGTGCAAGGTAGTATTGCACGCGCAAAGGACGTTGCTGGAGACCGTTTTCGGCAAATGAAAAAATCTACGGTGGCTTCCGGTTACAATATCGAAGTTGTTGAAAAGGTGCCCGGATGTTTGCATCTAAGGCTCAGCGGCGATTTGTCTACAGAGAATACTTCCATGTTATTGGACGATTTAAACGCATATCTATCCGGGAAACCCCCCAAGAACGTAACGCTCGACCTGGGCGGAGTCGGTTATTTTGACAGCACGGCGGCTATTGTAATTGCCCAAACAAAGTCGGACCTTGGGGGAAAGGGTTCCAGCCTGAACCTGATAAACGTCAAGCCGGAGATTCAGGGACTGTTTGGCATACTCAACCTGGAATTGTTATTCGGCGAGAAGGCCAGCCTAAAGGAAAGACGTCCGGGCCTGCTTACGCGTGTGGGAGAGGCCGCGATAAGATTTGCGAAAGACACGGTCTTTACTTGTGCATACCTGGGAGACGTCACTCTGGGGTTGGGCTACGCCATAAGGCATCCCCACAAGATCAGATGGAATGACGTCTTTCTTTATATGGACAGGACGGGGATAGAGGCCATACCCATTATTCTCCTGATCAGCTTTCTTGTCGGTTTTATAATGGCCTTTCAGGCGGCCGTCCAGCTCAGGCAGTTTGGTGCGGATATCTTTGTTGCCAACCTGGTGGGATTGTCCGTCGTCAGGGAGTTAGGTCCGCTCATGACGGCGATAATAGTGGCCGGCAGGTCAGGTGCGGCTTTCGCCGCAGAGATTGGGACAATGAAGGTGTCTGAGGAAATAGACGCCCTGAAGTCCATGGGGCTTGACCCAACCCGGTTCTTAATAATTCCGAAGATTATCGCAACCGTCGTTACCGTGCCGACCCTGACCCTGGTATCCGATTTAGTCGGCATTTTTGGTGGTCTGGTGGTTGCGGTTACGTTTTTGGACATTACGCCATGGGGCTATATATTGCAGACCCAGAGGGCCCTTGATATATTTGATGTGTTCAGCGGCTATTTGAAAAGTATCGTTTTTGCCTTGCTGATAGCGGGCATTGGATGTATGAGGGGTTTGCAGGTTGAAGGGGGGGCGCAGGAGGTCGGCCGTTTAACCACGTCTGCCGTAGTTTCGGGCATCTTTCTCATCATCGTATACGACGCACTTTTTACCCTTATGTTTAACTATGTCGAATGGTAAGATAGGGCCATGCAGAATATACCTGTTATACAAGTAAGGAATTTGACCATCGGATACGGGGACGAGATTGTCCTCAACGACATAAGTTTCGATGTCCATATGGGGGAGATATTTATAATCCTGGGTGGGAGCGGCTGCGGGAAGAGCACGTTACTTAAACACATGATTGGTCTTCAACAACCCTTCCGAGGAAAGATTCTAATAGATGGTAAGGATTTGGTCACTACCGAAGGTAGGGAACGACTTGAGATCTTACGCAAGTTCGGTGTGCTTTTTCAGTCCAGTGCGCTGCTTGGTTCAATGACGCTGGGTGAGAACGTTGCGCTGCCGTTACAAGAATATACACAACTTCCCAAGGAGACGATTAGTTTTTTGATTCGCGCAAAGTTGGGTATGGTGGGCCTTAGCGGTTACGAAGGTTATATGCCGACAGAGCTCAGCGGCGGAATGAAGAAGAGAGGCGGCATTGCAAGGGCCCTGGCGCTTGACCCTGAAATCCTTTTTTTTGATGAACCGTCTGCCGGTCTAGACCCGATTACTTCCGTAAACCTGGACGATTTGATTATGCAGCTTAATGCCAGCCTCGGCACTACTATGGTTGTGGTAACCCATGAACTGCCGAGTATTTTTGCTATTGCACATAGAGTAATAATGCTTGATAAGAAAACCAGGAAGATTATAGCTGAGGGCCGTCCTGCAGACCTAAGGGATATGAGTACGGACCCATTTGTCAGGGACTTTTTTAACCGTCGGATTAAAGAGGGCGTATCCGGCTAGATTAGATAAGACAAGGATTTTCATTTGTTTATATAATGAGACCTTTGAAAAGGCTCCAGATGTCATTCCCGCGGAAGCGGGAATCTATGGATTCCGTGTCGAGCACGGAATGACATAGACGAAACATCTTGTAGGACTTGATTTATCGTAGGGGCGAACGGCCGTTCGCCCTACCTGGCGGATGTGATAAGTCGCGCCCTACAATCGAGATGAAATATACAAAATCCAGGGCTTTTCAAAGGTCCCGTAATAGCGGCAGTAGCTTTTGGAGGTCTTTATCATGGCCAGTGCGGCTCTCAAGGTCAGGGTTGGAATTTTCGTCATAGTGGGTATCTGCCTGGCGGTTGGGGCCGTGATTGGACTCTTTACGTGGCTGGGCGCAAGGGATACGAAAACATATGTAACCTATGTATCCGAAAGCACCTCCGGTTTGGACAAGGATGCCCCGGTCAAATACAAAGGTGTAAAGATAGGGCGTGTTTCCAGTATTAGCGTTGCCCTGGATGGGAAACTTATTGAAATCCTGATGGAGGTTGATTCGTCGTTCGATATGAGACCTGACTTTGCTGCACGCGCAAACTATGCGGGGATAACAGGACTGCGGTACATTGAAATTGAACCACTGAAGGAAGGTATGAGGGAAGATGTTAAAAGGGAAGTGGCGGAGGAAGCCTTTGATCCGGAACATCCCGTTGTCCCCTCAACCTTTTCTGACCTGGAGCAGCTTGGTACTACGGTGGAAAAGACCTTTAGGAACATTAATCAGCTTGACGTCAAAGAGATCTCCGATAAACTCACGACCTTGCTGGGTAACTTAGACGTCCTTGTTGCAGAGCTTAAGACTTCGGAGGTTATTGGGAACATAAATGCGGCCGTAACGCAACTCAATAACCCTAAGATAAGCTCAACCATTGATTATCTGGAATCTACAACTAAAAAACTCGATACGCTGTTGGAAGATATTAACACCGGGATGCTTTCTAAAGACCTGGATGTCTTTTTAGAAGAGGGGACGCTGTTGGCGCGTAATTTAAACATATTGACCTACGAACTGCGGGACACGTCGGAAATAGAAGATGTATTACAGGCCACCGCAGAAACCGTTAAGGAACTGAACCAGACGCTCAGACAGGGCGCTTCTACAATGATCTTCAGTAAACCTCCGCAACCTAGACAAATCTCTGGGGACTAGCTATGAATTTGAATCTTTTTTTGTGCACCGCGCTCCTGTTGCTCCTTACGGGGTGCCTCAGCCTGGAGCAGCCTGCGGTGAATATAGATTACTACCAGATTGAATATGCGCCGGTGAACCCATCCGCCTCAGAACAGCTCGATACGGTATTGGGTATACGCAGGTTCACCATAGCCACGGCCTATGACCATGACCGGATGGTATATAAAGAAGGCGCCTTCGAACGGCAGACTTATTACTATCACCGCTGGATTACAAATCCGGCCGAGATGATACGAGACGCGCTTATCAAGGACCTTCAGCACGCGGGCCATTACCGTGCTGTCGTGCCCGTTCCCGGTCCCACGGCATGGGATTATGAGGTGCAGGGCTACGTCCGTGAGGTCTGTGAAAACGATCTGGGTCAGAACTGGGAGAGTGTGGTAGACCTGGATATAACGTTCATCAGGACTCCACAAGAGACGTCAAAGAGGAGAGTCCTTTTCCAAAAGAATTACCGTGCCTCTGCCGCCTGCAAGGGCAAAGACCCAAAGGCGGTTGTCGCCGCCATGAGCACGGCTATGCAAGAAATCTCTGCCGTATTGCAAACGGACATCTATAAGGCCATTCAAGGAGACTTGAAGGCAAATGTGGAAAAAGACGTGAAAGAAGAAGTTAAAGAGGAAGTTAAGGAAGAAGTTAAAGAAGAGGACGTTAAAGAAGAAGGTGTCAAAGAGACAAAGGATGCCGGAAATGCAATCCGTTAGCTGGTAAAAGCCTTGTCCGCACCCCAACCTTTGGAGAAGAGTCATGCGTTATAACAGAAGGATTAATCCGTTGTTTGTAGTTGCGTTAGCTCTTGGTCTTTGTTTCCTTACTTCATGCGCGGCGAAGCCCCATGAGGAGACGGGCTTCCTAGACAATTATTCGGATATGAAACAGACCCAAAATTTCCATCGGTTTTATATTGAACCAGGCGTCGACTTCAAGGCGTATAAGAACGTAATTATCAGACCCGTCAACACTTCCTATATGCCCGAATTTAAGTGGTATGACGTAAAATACGACGAAAAGGAGTTAAAGGAAATTACCAATTATATAGAGCAGGAGTTTGCCCGTGCATTGGGGAAGTCCTATCTTATCGTTAACGGGGGCCATAGCTATACGGGTAAGACGCTGACTCTTGAACTGGCCCTGGTGAAGCTTGCCCCGGTGGATGCCGCAAGCAATGTCGTATCCAGCGCCGTTATCATGATGCCGGTTTCCAAGGGAGAGGTCGCTGTAGAGGGGCAGCTGGTGGACGCTGATACCGATAAAACCGTGCTTAAGTTCACAGATGCAAGATACGGGAAAGATAGTATCGTGAACGTAAAGGATTTTGGAAAGTTCATGCATGCAAAGGATGCCGTAAACGAGTGGGCCAATGAACTCTACGGCGTCATGCAGGTGGGAGAGGCCGAGAGGGAAGGGTATTTGGGTGGCACCCTTGAACTTAAGCCATGGTAATGATACAACGGCATGACAGTTAAGTGGCCTTTGATATTCGTATTCAACGGGTATCATGTATCTTCTTGTGTCGGGGTTTAACTTGTTAATTCCCTGTAGCTTGCTACAGGGTTTCCGTTGTCATTCCGCACTTGATGCGGAATCCAGAATGGTTGTGTTACGGGATATGTTTCTGGATTCCTGCTTTTGCGGCCCCTGATTTAATCAGGGGGACACAGACGAAATTTTAATAAATTCTTTAGATACCCTGCAGCTTGCTGCAGGGAGGTTCATTATACTGAAGTCCTGCAGGTTTACATCGGGGCGTGGCTCAGTCTGGCTAGAGCGCGGCGTTCGGGACGCCGAGGTCGCTGGTTCGAATCCAGTCGCCCCGACCACTCCTTCCCTGAATAATTAAACGCCTGGCACTGGGCGGGAAAACAATACCTTCCATCCGAGATTATGACTTTTCCCTTATTGCCGAAAGGGTCTTTTCTTTCACACCAATAATGGTCAGACCGACTACTTCTCCTTTTTCTTCACTATACCTTACAATGACACCTTCTCCCACATCAACACTCACTGCCTTGGTAGGCTCACCTATGCTTATATAAAGGACGTCCGCATCCTCATCATAATCCCAATCTAAATTCTCTTTCTTTTCTAAAATCTTTATCGTTTTCATGCGGCTTCTAAACAACTATTTTTGTGGAGTCCAGCGACCATGCTGCTGGAGAATTCCCATTGACACGGTCAATTGATTCCACAATCTTATCTTTTACTGTTTTAGCAACGGACGTCGGGTGCGGAGACCCGACGCTACACCAGTCTCTCGGGGAAGCCGAACATGACGTTCATGTTCTGGACGGCGATGCCGGAGGCACCCTTTAGCAGGTTGTCTATGGCGGAGATTATTATTACCCTCTTATCCGCCACACGGGCGGAAATGTCGCAGAAGTTCGTGCCTACCACGTCCTTTGTACTAGGCGGCTCATCATCGGGGTCTTTTATGCGAATGAACGGTTCATCTTTATAAAATGCCTTCATCTTATTCGTCACGGCCTCGGTAGTGGTCAAAGACTTCAGTCGTGCGTACACGGTTGACAAGAGTCCGCGGTCCATGGGAACAAGGTGGGGAATGAAGGTGATCTTTACCTTCGTATTTGTCGCACGCTCCAGAATCTCTTCCATCTCAGGGAGGTGGCGGTGGCCGCCAACCCCGTATGGTTTTAAGTTTTCGTTGCACTCGCAGTACATGGACTGCTCCGACACGTCCCGGCCGCGCCCGGAGACGCCCGACTTTGAGTCAACAATTATATCCGTCGGCTCTATCAGCTCCCTAACTATAAGCGGTGCCAGCGCCAGTATGACGGATACAGGATAACAGCCGGGGTTGCTGACCAGCTTTGCCTTTCGTATTTCCTTCCTGAACAGCTCCGGAAGTCCGTAAACGGCCTTCTTGAGTCCGTCAGGGTCGGTATGGGGTGACTTGTACCACTTCTCGTATGAATCGGCGTCCTTGAAGCGGTAGTCTGCACTGAAGTCTATCACCCTGTAGCCGGCCTTTATATACTTGGGCACGTACTGCATAGCCACGGTTTGCGGAAGTGTAACAAACACCAGCTCAACCCCCTTCGGTATATCCTCAGGCTCAAGACCCGCCGTCGGAAGGTCTATCTGCTGCTTAAGGGAGGGGAAGATTTGAGATATGCGCGGATTTCCCTCCCGCCTTGCGCCCAGGTAGGCTATCTCTGCCTCCGGGTGGCGGAGCAGCAGCTTTATCAGTTCCAGACTGGTGTACGCCGTAGCGCCGGCTATCCCTACCTTCAATTTTTGTTTCTCCCCAAATTACTCAGGCCAATAATAGCACCACCCTTATAAATGTCAATTCAAATGGATTTGGCATCTCTGCAATCCACATTGTAGCTGCCCCATTTATGGGGCGTTATAGGCTCGATTTACCAGCGAGTATTCATTTGACACAAGTTTTGGCCTCAGTAGAATTGGGGTATGCATCCGCGCCTTACTGTTTGGTCTCAACAGTTTTGTAAAAAGTGGTACTTGGGGCTGTTACTTATCCTCTATTGGCTTGGGTGGGGAATTGTACAAGATTGGTTTTTTGAATATGCACGCAAATATATTGAGAATCATTCTGGTTCTTTAGTCTTAATTTTGGAGTTCATACTAAGGCATTACCAACTAATACCTTGGCTCTTAATACCTATCGTTATAATAGTATTAATTATATGGACATACATTGAGGCTGTACATATTGAGGATAAAACTAAAACAGATAAGCCTTCAAAAGAAAAATCAAAGCTTTCAGTTCAAATTCCTTTTATAAAAATTTTGCAACCTGTGGGAAGCACAAATTATGAAATATTCATGGCTGCGGAAATATATAATCCTAATCAACGTCCAATGACAATACATTCGAAACTGATAATTGGGAAAGAAGAAAGAGCAGTTAACCATGAAAATATAATGGGGAAACCAGAAATGGAACTCTTTTTAGAACCAGGGAGGAATCTCAAAAGGCTTCTTATTACACGGTATCCTTTTAATCCTTCTGAATTAGAAGCACATTTAAGATGTTACGAAGTAAATGGTACTGAGGTTTTTACAGAGCCCTTAAAGCTACCTGCTTATGTTGAAAATAAAACAAAAACGGAAGAATCTGATTTATCAAGAATTATAAATGATTTAAAAAGTTATTGGGAGTTGTATTTCAAACTGGTTAAAGAAGTAATAGATGAGATAAAACAGTATAATACGCCGCTTCCTGCGGACTGGACGACAGAGAAAGGCCAAAAGCTAAAAGAATATTTAACGGAAATAGATAAGATGTGCTTGTCTTTAAAGATAAACCGTCGAAGATTGTATTTTTTTAAGCAAAAATGGGGTGGAAGCAATGCAACTTTTAAACATGTCGAATACAAATACTACTATGTAGATATAAATAGCATTGAGGACATATTAACACATTACAAACTTGCAGAGAGCTATAGAATGCTAAATAAGACACAAAAGACCCTAGAGGATAGTTATCGTAAGTTCTTGGATGAACTTGCTACATTAGAGACTACTATATCTATAAAGAAAAAATAAGTAATCAATTCTTGGAATTGCAATCTGTTAGAGCTAATAAGCTTACGAAGCGTACCCACGGACCGCTGTTGTGGTGTCTGGTCTTTGTACCAGATGTCATTTTTATTCGTCCGGTGCGGAGACCGGACGCTACAGGGATTTAGTATGGGCTACCCTTGCGGCTGCCCGGCTATGGTCGAACGGACAGGGGCAGGTTCGCCAAAAGCGGATGTGCCTAGGGCATGACGCCTCTGACACAAATCGGACAGTTACAAATACATTGCAGTTGCAGAGTTTACTCTACTCTAAGTCGAGCAAGCTCGACCACTACACAGCCTTGTGGCAGACAAGCTCGATAAATCGAGAGCTACAAATCAGTCTTTTTCGGGCAGGTTAAAAACCTGTCCCTACATAAGTGACTCTTTTGTAGGGACAAACCTTTAGGTTTGTCCGCAAGCGGCGACTGCATCGAGGCATAATCCCCATGATATTTAAACATAACGACTTACGGGCAGGGGCACAACGTATAATATCCTTACGGTTCAGCATATCCTGGGCAGGAGTTCGCCCGAGGCCATGAGCACTACCCGTCTTCCGCCGATGTTCGTCCTGAGTACGACTGAGCCTTTATGGTCATTCGTAACCCGTCCTATCTTGCGGGCATCCCTGCCAAGGGGATGTGAGCGCAGGGCATCCACCGCCCTATCTTCGCCGCCGGAGGCAACAAACGAAAGAAACCTGCCCTCGTTTGCTATATACAGCGGGTCCAGGCCAAGAATCTCACAGGCGCCCCTCACCGGTTCGGGGACGGGGATACTGTCCTCCCAAATCTCAATGCCTACATTCGCAGCGCTTGCAATCTCATTGAGCACAGACGATAATCCGCCGCGTGTGGCATCTCTCAGACAATGCACCTCCGCCCCGGATTTGAGGACCTTTTCTACGGGGCCCCACAGGGGGGCCGAATCACTCTCTACATTCGTCTCAAGATTGAGCCCCTCTCTTGCAACCATAACGGCTATACCGTGGAGGCCGATAGCACCGTTCAGAATTATATTGTCTCCCGACCTGACCGCCTTAGGCGATATACCTTCATATTCGACCGTGCCGACACCCGTAGTATTAATGAATATCCCGTCCGCACTGCCTTTCTCCACCACCTTGGTATCGCCCGTTACAACCATTACATCGGCGTCCTTGCAGGCGTTAGAAATTGACTTAACTATCCTGGCCAAATCGGCCATCAGGAACCCTTCCTCTATAATGAAAGAAAGGCTGAGCATCAGCGGTCTTGCCCCGCACATCGCCAAGTCGTTCACCGTACCGTGTACCGACAGACTGCCGATGTCGCCGCCGGGGAAGAAGATGGGTTTTACCACAAAGGAGTCCGTGGTAAATGCAAGTCTGGAATTACCAAGCTCAAAGACTGCGCCGTCGTGGAGCAGTTCAAGATATTTATTTTTAAGCGCAGGCACGAACAGCTTGCTCACTAACTCGGCGGAAGGGATGCCGCCGCTTCCGTGGGCGAGGGTAATCTTGGCATCAGTAGAGAAGGGGGTGGGGCATAAGGGGTTGAACTCGGCCAAGGTTTCTTAAACCCTCCTATAGTTGAAATATGCGGCGCATGCACCCTCGGAGGATACCATGGGCGCACCCAGGGGCCTTTGGGGCGTACAGCGTGTGCCGAAGGCCGTACACTCATTGGGCTTTTTAAGTCCCTGCAGTATGTAACCCGCAATACACTCAGACGGCTCCTCCACCGTCAGGCCGTTTAAACTGAACAAACTCTCGGCGTCAAAGTCCCGGTAGGACTCCCTCAGCGCAAGCCCGCTCTTTGGTATGACGCCGATACCCCTCCACTTTCTGTCCGCCGCCTCAAAGACCTCGTCCACCGCCTGCTGCGCCAGGACGTTGCCCTCCGGTCTTGCCGACCTCCCGTAGGCGTTTTCCACCTCGCACCGTCCCTCCTCCAGTTGTTTCACCAGCTTATACACGCCGAAGAGGATGTCCAGCGGTTCAAAGCCCGTTATCACTATGGGCACGCGGTATTTCTTCGTAATCCTCTCGTACCCCCCTTGTCCTATTACGGTGCTGACGTGTCCGGGGGCCAAGAAACCGTTTAGAACCAGGTTGGGCGTAGAGAGGATGGCCTCAAGCGCCGGCGGGACAAGCACGTGCGCCACCAGGGCGGAGAAATTCTTTATACCGAGTTTTTTGGCCTGGATTATGGCCATGGCAACGGCCGGAGCGGTGGTCTCAAAGCCTACGGAAAAGAACACCACCTTTCTGTCCGGGGATTCCCTGGCTATCTTTATGGCGTCGAGGGGCGAGTAAAGTATCCTGACGTCCGCCCCCTCCGCCCGGCTGGTAATGAGGTTCTTCTCGGAACCAGGCACACGGAGCATGTCACCAAAGGAGCAGAATATAACCTCAGACTGCGAGGCTATATACACAGCCTTATCCAGCATCTCGATGGGGGTTACACATACGGGACATCCCGGACCGTGTATCAGCGTGATTTTGCTGGGGAGGAGCGTGTCTATGCCGAACTTTATTATGTTATGGGTCTGGCCTCCGCAGACCTCCATAATAGTCCAATCCCTGTGCAAGATGTCTGTTATTGCCCTTATGTATTTCCGTACAGGCTCAGAGCCCCTGTATTCATCAACGTATTTCACAGCCCTATCTCTTTCAGTGTATCGAATGCGTCTTTGGCCTTTTCCTCGTCAATCTTGCTTATTGCAAAGCCTATATGCACCAGTACCCAGTCGCCCTCCTGCACGTCGTCCAGATATGCAAGACAGGTCTCCCTTTTTGTCCCGCCGAAATCCACGACGCCCATCCTCAGACCGAGGGCGTTGTCCTCTATCTTTACTACCTTTCCCGGAACGCCTAAACACATATTGAGCCTCTAAAAATTCTGCAAGGTTGTACTGCAAACATCTTACGTCTGGTACAGAGACCAGACGCTACAAAAGCCTTGTTAAAATCAAGGGCACCGCAGGGGCGTATTGCAATACGCCCCTGCGAGTTTTGCGGACAGGGCTAAAGACCTGTTCCCATTTTTACACGCTCGATAAATCGAGCAGAATAACAAGGTGCGTCGAGACGCACCCTACAATATTATCTGTAGCGTGCGAGCCTGCCCGCACGTAATCATGGCAACAAGCTGCCACATACATCCTTTGCTCAGAATGACACACGCTGTAAGAACAGCCTTACAACAGTATTATGCCATCTTTACCCCTAGAATGTGTCCGGCCACGGCCACCTGCCCAAGAGAGATGCCGCCGTCGTTGGGAGGAATCCTC
>MHZB01000030.1:45560-45985 GCA_001828605.1 Planctomycetes bacterium RIFCSPLOWO2_12_FULL_50_35
TCGTTGGGAGGAATCCTCTGGTGGGTATAAACCCTGAAACCCTCGTTTTCCAGTTCTCTCACGGTTCCCTCCAGCAGATACCTGTTCTGGAAGCAGCCTCCTGAAAGCACCACCTTTTCCACCGCAACCTTCCTGGCCACCGCCAGAATCATCTTGGAAAGTGTGTTGTGGAACTTGGCCGCGATAACGGCTGTATCCAGACCATCATGAAGGTCGTCTACAATTCCGGATATAATAAGACGCCAGTCAAGTACCATCGGTCCCCCGGTCTCATCATCTAAAAAAAAATCATAGTGTGCCGAATCCGCCAGTGGCGAATAGTTTCCACAGGCCACGAACTCAAGCTCCATGGCGCCTTGACCTTCAAAGCTGGTCTTCTGCCTTATGCCCAGTATGGACGCGACTGCATCAAACAGCCTGCCGGC
>MHZB01000031.1 GCA_001828605.1 Planctomycetes bacterium RIFCSPLOWO2_12_FULL_50_35
TTGAAGAGGGGTTTCACTACAGCTACTGCCATGATGTTCGGGAACTTGGCAATCTTCTTCTTTATTTCCTTGACCAATTTTATAGAGAGGTCATTGGTGGGAATGTCCTGGTTGTAGACTACTATTACGCCCCTGTGATAATCCGGCAGTTGTTTCGTTTTATTATCTACGGCCCTTACCACCCTGTTTGTCTCTGAAAGGCGCCTGCCGCCGCCTGTGGGGGCCTGGAGGTAAATCACCTCAAAGAATATCTTGTCTCTCTTAACTCTGGCTGTAAGGTCGGGGTTTGTTTCAGGTGACTTTGGGGAGGAGAATTCCACGTAGTGGCCGGCGCCCTTTAACCTTGATGCAACGTCTATCTCGGCCCATGCCCCTGCCTCTCCGTGCCTGAGCAGCCGTTCCATGACGTGTTTGAAGTGCCTCAGCCTCTGGGCCCGGTCCAGCCTGTCGGCGATGTCCTGAGAAAACATATTGCCCAAGGGGCTTTCCTCAGGGACATTCACGCCTAGTATATAGTTCAGGATTAGATACCCAAGCTTCTTTGACGCCTTTACCTGGATACTCACAGCGCCCTCCCTGTGTCCCTATAAAGACAATGGAACTCACGGGCAAACAATGCATTAGCCTTTCGTACCCAGTGCGCATGTGGTTTCTTGTGAAGTTTTTTGGGTGACTTTATTTCCGTCACCGTGGCGAAGCTCTCTCAGTTTATTCCCGATTAGACCCAGGGCCTTTTTGTCAAACATTCCCTTCTCAGTATACAGCCTCGAAACCTCTCTAACTGCTTCCCGTGCATGCAAGAGTACGGATTGTTGTCTCTTTGTGAATACTACAGGTATTGGCTGGTGTTTGTTCTCATAGCAATCTATATACGGCAGGAATTCTCCGATCAGCCCTTTCTCAAGAGACTCCAGTCCCAGACCATTGAGCGCAGATACAAGGCAGATGGGTTGCTCAAACATCGTCTTGAGTCTATCTACGTCCAGCATAATACCAAGGTCTGTTTTGTTAATAACAAGTATGAACTTCTTTTTACCAAGGTCAAGACTAAGTTCCTGTATAAGAGACCATTCTTCCTCGGGCACCTCCTTTGAGCCGTCCAGCACCAGTATTATCTTATCAACACGTTTGTGTAGGTCGCGCGCCCGCTCTACGCCCATTCTCTCAACATGGTCGTCCGTCTCTCTAAGCCCCGCACAATCAACCAGTTCAAAAGGTATGCCGCGGACTGAAAAGTATTCGGTGATGTAATCCCTGGTCGTTCCGGGCACAGTATGCACAATGGCCCGTTCCTCTCCCAGGAGCGCATTAAATAGGGTGGATTTTCCTACATTGGGTAGACCGGCGATAGACATCCTCTGCGGGGATGATAGTGCCAGTCCAAAGGCGCTTGAGTTCAGAAGTTCGTCAAGGCCGTTAAGAAGCAGGGTTAGTTTGTTTGATACATCTTCTTGCGGAAGTCTACGGACAAGGCTGGCATTGGCCGCGCCCATAATAGTATTTATATCGGTCTCAAGACTGGAAATACGCCTAGAGAGAAGCCCCTGATGTTGTGCCAGAAAGGTTTTAACAGACAGCCGTGTTTTTGCGTGGACAAGCGCCTGCTGTGCCTCTACTTGGGTTAAATCCATTCTGGCATTCTTGAATCCGCGCCCCAAGAATTCGTTCCAGTCGACCTCCCTAGCCCCAGCCTCGGTAATAGCGTGTAGCGTATTTCTTACTGCCCTAGGACCGCCGTGGCAGTTTATCTCTACAAGGTCCTCCCCCGTAAAACTCTCCTTAGACCTCCAGACACAAATTATCACCTCGTCTATCAACACAGAGGCTGCGCGGTCTACCACAATGCCGTAGAACAGCTCACCGCTCGACGCACGGCAGATGTTTCTATCCTTCTTGCCCTTAAAAATTTCACTCACCGTTTCGAGCGCCCTTGGACCGGAGAGCTGAATTACACCTATACCGCCTTCGCCAAGCGGGGTAGTTACGGTAGCGACGGTATCATTTTCCCTTCTGTGCACCTTCCCCTTCACCCTCGGTCTTCCCTCCTTCAATCTTTTCTGCCGCACTCTTGATGACTTCTTCCGACCTATCCTTAGCGGCCTTAATCCCCTCTTTAATATCCTCCAGTCCTACATTTCCCATCTTTTCCTTGGCGGATTCAACGGCCTCCCTCGACTTCTCCTTAACGGTCTCAACTCCACCCTTAATGTCCCCGGGTATAATAACGGTCAGAAAGCGGGCACCCTTCGCAAAGGCAGTAACAACCCTTGAGGACTCGGCCATTTGCCCCACACTACCGCTGCTATAGTCCACCAAGACTACTGCAACCACGCCACAGACGAGCGCCGCCTGGCAGAATCCCAGTAACGCGCCCAATACCCTGCCGATTACGCCGGGTCTAAGGCATAAAAGCCTTCTTATTAAAACGCCCAGACCGTAGCTTATTATAAATACCGCACCGAATATCGAGGCATATCCCACAGTTTTTGCGGTACCGGACCCGACGCCTTCCTCAAACGGCCTGGACACGGAGTCGTATAAAAGCAGTGCGGCAAAGTATGATAGAACCAGGCAAAAGAGGCCGTATATCTGCCACACAAATCCACTCATGAAACCAAGTCCTGCGGCAGTACATAGAAACACAACAAAGATAACGTCCAGCCAGTTCATGCCGTCCCATTTCTTTTCTATTTGAGACCTCTGCAAGACCCAAAAATGTCATACTGAGTCCGCCGAAGGTAGACGAAGAATTTTTTGTGTGCCAAAGGCGCATCTGTCACGCCGTAGGCGGATCTGCCTCCGGCACGACCTTTGGCATGACTTCGCTTCGCTCAGAATGACAAATGGTATTGGGGAACTTTTTCAGAAGTCTCTATTTGAAGATGTCCTTGAAGATGCTCTCCACATCCTTAAAAGTCTGTTTTACGTCCAGAAGATTCTCCAACATTGCATCGCCCGCAATCCCAACCTTCGGTTCAGATAGGTTACCGGTAATCTTTAGGGTTATCTTTGGGTCATTTTGCATTGCCCCAAATATAGCTTGAAGGTCCTTCCCCACATTCTCCTTTGGGATAAAAACGGTGGCCAGATAATCCAACTGCCCGTTAAAACCCATCGAGCCGGAGAGCTCCATGTCAAAGGGGGCCCCGACAACCATAAATTTCTGTGATTTTGGGGTGTATAGGGTCTGGTCGTGTACGTCGAAGTCCGTTGTAAGGGATTCAATATTATAGGCATTGCCCTGCTGGCCAAAGTGCTTTAGAAGAGAGACGACCAGTTTGCTTGAGGAGAGGCTGCCATTTTCCAACTTTATATCTCCGGTAGCAGTAAGCGTCTTTTTAAGTCTTTTGTCCCAGTCAATACCTTTACCCTGGGCCTTATTTATGTTCAGGGTAACCAGTCCACTGATAGTGCCTCTTTCGAGAACCTGAGTTACAGGTACGTTTGCAGCATGGAGCTCAGCCTCTATATGAGGTCCATCGGCCAGGTTTGCATTAAAAACGGCATTAGCCGGAACTCCGTTTACCAACATGTCTAAGCTGGTGTTTAAGCGGTTATTCTCAAGTGTAAGGTTTTTTACTTTTATATCGGTGACCGCGTAATTCTCATAGATGACTTCGTCTACGCCAATTGTGCCGCGGGCAGTAAGGTTGTTATAAAAGGGATGTGTAATGTAGCCTTTAAAATCCAAGTTAACCGTCCCAGTTTTCTTCAAGCTGATAGTTTTAGGTAAATCGAGGAACTTGTTAACCTCTTCCATATCACTTATCAGGTTCAATTTGCCCTGGTAATGCCCGTTCTCACCCAGTTTGACCAATCCCTGCGTCAGGTTCAGAGCAAGAAGGCCGAGTGTGCTTTCCATCTTTTTTATTCCTATGGTGGCATTCTCCTGGTCATAATCCAGGTCATGATAAATCTTGACCTCCGGGTCGGTATATCTGTGCGACTTAAATTCAAGGCCCAGGTCTTTAATCCTGGAGGCGCCCTTTAAGGTGACTGTCTTCCCTAATATGCCGCTTACGTTCATATCACTGGTAAGGTATCCGGCGAGATTTACCTTATCGGAAGGTTTACAGAAACAGGCAAGTTTAACCATTACTTCCTCCAACAGTGCGGATAGATGTACTTCGGCATTCACCGTACCGTCGCTGTACACAATGCCAGAGAGGTCCAAATTCGTATCATCGGCATTCAACACGAATTTCTTGATGTCTGCGTTCATTTCCATCGGGCTTATGTCCACTTGATACGATAGTGTGGACCGAGATAGGCTGACGGGTTCAACAAGATAAAATGGGAGCTTGAGGTATAGGTCGGATGCGGATGTCTTTCCTTCCAGGACCATTGACCCATCGGACTGGGAGACGGCGGACGCCTTCGAATCTATTATGCCTCTTGTCTCAGAGTCTTTGGGAAGCAGGAGTACTGCCTTCAGCCTGTTTGCTGTCTTTTGTATGTCTCCATAAAGGGAAACGTCAAGAATTCTCGTGCCGGGATTAGTCAATCCGCTCATGTCAACCGCAGCCTGAGCATCCACAAACCCAGACTTGAAAACCAGCTTGCCGGCAAGGGCCGTAAACCCTGCCGAATCGAATCCACTTGCGTCACCCGATATAACCGCATGGTCCTGGCCACCGCCGCCGATTATGTCGCATTCACCGTTAATCTGGACAGTGCCGCCAGGCCTCAGACCGGTCAGTGTGACGTTGAAGTTCTCTAGTTTTGTTGATTCTCCGCTGCTGAGGTCGGTAAATATGAACGTCCCGTTGTTAATTACGGCCTCTATTATTTCCGGAAAGGTGTGTTTGCCCCTGGAAAAGCCGGCAGAGCCTCTCTTGCGTGTATGCTCTAACTCAGGAGCACCGTCGAGGCTCGGCCCCTTCTGACCGTCAGGTTCTCCCCTGTAAATCACCATCTCTGGGCGGTTCACTACCAGCCGCTGGATGATCAGTTTGTCTTTTAGAAAGGGAATGACGGCAAACTTGAGATAAACACTGTCCACCTTAAGGATGGGCTTATCATGTTTCTCATCCTTTATGAAGAGATTTGATATTTCTATGCCGTTCTTCCATCCGAAGAAGACCTTTTCCGCCTCGACCTTTCCCCCAAATTCCGTCTCAAGTTTCTTCTTAATGATGCCGCTTAACAACAAGTTTGGGTAAAAGACCATAATTAAGACAAATATCAGTATGGGGCCGCCAAGCCCGCCGCCAACGGCAACCGGTAATAATTTTTTTAGTCTCATTTTTTACTCTGGAACCTCTGTAACGGCGTCCAAGAAATTCAGCTTTTCTTTGTGCGGAATGATAACAAAAGCAATACCTATGTAGGTAATGACATTCCACTTCCTATATTAGAAGGTATTCTCAAAAATATCCAGCTCTCTATGAGTTTTTTTATGTCCTTTCAGAACACATTGCGTACCTACTCTGGTTGCTTTGAGTTATTTGCAGGTCCTTCTGGAGTCTCTTCGGAGTCCTTGGAATCCTTACTGGGTCCGCTAAAAACTCCAAAGGTCTTTTTCAAAATCCCCGTAGGTACTCCGATGGCCTTCTTGGGTACTCCGAGCGTTCCTCTGACAATGGCCTCATTTCCTTGAAGGACTTTTTCCGTTATTAAAATGCTTTTCAGCTTTGCGTCACCTACAAATTGAATCTTTGGGTCAGGTAGTTGTCCGGTAATCTTCAGTGGTATGGGAGAGTCTTTAATCACTTTCCTGAACACCTTTTGGACGCCCTTATGTTTCTTGCCTGAGAGAAGTACAACGGCGTCATAATCTACCTGTTTGTCAAACCCTATCCAACCAGACAGAGTAAGGTCAAAGGGCGCCCCTTTCATGTAAAACTCTTCTGTATATACCTTCTCGTCTTTTACGCTGAAATCCGACGTAACTAGCTCAATATGCTGTGTTACGTCTGGCTCCGCAAGGCCCATGAATACGGTGGAGAGTATTTCTGTGGCCGACACTACGCCTTCTTCCACCTTTACGTCTCCTTTGGCAGCGAGAGTCTTTCTGAATGTTTCATTCCATCCCACTCCCTCGGCTCCGGCCTCATTTACATCTAACGTTACGAGACCGCTCAAATCCCCTCCTTCCATAGTATAAGTCACAGGCACCCGTGATGCATGCAGTTCTGTCCTTATGTACGGGCCACCGACCCTACCCAAGGCCAGGTCTGCATCGAGCGCTGCATTCGCCGGAACACCATTGAGTTGCATGGCCAGTCTTGCCTTCAAGCAATTGTTCTCGACCGTAAGGCCTTTTGAAGTAATATTAGATATTTGTATTTTAACACACGGGCCGCCGTAAGCAACCTCCTCCAAAGCCACAGAGCCGCTGGCACTGATATCTTTATAAAAAGATTTTGTAATGGGACCATTAAAATCTAGGTTTACTTTACCTGTACCTCTCAGTTTAAAAGGCGCAGGCACTCCGTATACGCCGGCCATCTCTTCCATCTTGCAGTCGAGGTCGAGTTTGCCCTGGAAGAGCCCATTGTCTCTTAGCGTTATTGAGACATCCTCCAGTTCCGAGCTGAGTAGATTGGAGACAATTTTACCATTTTTTATATGAACGGTCTCATCCGGGATACTATAATCTAATGCGTATTTCAGCGTGACCTCCGAATCAGAGTACCTATAATCTTCATATTCAAGGGTCAGGGCCTCAATCCTCGTTGAACCGTTCAACAAGGCTACATCCCCAATCGTGCCCTCTATTTCTATATCACTGCTGGTGGCTCCGGCTGCGTTCAACCCGCCAAGGGAAGCATACCTCTGTACGAACACGTTTTTCACGTCTCCCAACGGTGCGGTGGCGTGTATTTTAGACTTGATTCGACCGTTACCGGAAACCGCGCCTGACAGTTCTAAATCCACCTTATCAGAATTTATGAACAATCTCTCGATGTTCGCAACCTTTTGAACCAGGTCCAGGTCCAGCATTGCGCCGGCCGGAGCACCGTTCACAAGCATGCTCAGTACAACGTCTAAACGATTATCCTTAACCGTGAGCTCATCTACTGAAATTTCGGTGATCTTGTAAGACTCATAAACCGCTTTGTCAACGCCCAGCGTACCGCTTACCCTAAGGCCGTCATAAAATGGGCTTGTAAAACGACCTTTAAAATCCAAATACAGCGTACCAACGCCTTCCAGCTGGAGAAATTCCGGCGCCTTGAGCAGTCTGCCAACCTTTTGTATATCAGTTGACAGGTCCAGATCTCCCTGGTAATAGCCGTTTTCCCCGAGCTGGACAGCGCATTGTCCCAGCTTCATGACAAGAATGCCATCACCTATCTCGACGGTTCTAATGCTCACCAGGCCATTCTTCTGGTCGTAATC
>MHZB01000032.1:0-1657 GCA_001828605.1 Planctomycetes bacterium RIFCSPLOWO2_12_FULL_50_35
CAGCTCGCCGTAATATTCTTTCATACCAGGTCGTTTCCCATCCGCCAATTGAATGGCTAATTTTAAAGATTGGAATTAGGCATTATATACTATTTCAGTCACATGTCAAGAAACCTTATTAAATCCTTTTTGCCCCTCCGTGGTTACACTACTTATCTTCCGCCAATTTGTTACAAAATAACCACTTCCGTTAATACGAGACCACTGAAAAAGTAGTTTAAGCATCAATTCAATGGGTAGCCGCAGGCTCTAGTCCGCATTTTAACACACCCCCTACCCCTCTTGATAGAGGGGAGGCGCATCCATAAAGGGTGCGGCTACATCTACGCCCTTAATTTTGCTATTTTTTCAGAGGTCTCAACTACCTTTTACAAAATCCTTTGTAGGAGCTTTGATTTATCAAGCCCTTTTAGAACTTCGACACCTTGTAAAATTATGCACTATAAATTAATCTAATAGATAAAGAGGCGAGATTCCGTAAAATTAACTTCGGGAGCCTTCTGCAAAACTCAACGTATAAAGTCTAATACGATGCTCCCTCCCCCTCGAGGGGGGAGGGAAGGGTGGGGGTGATTAAAAACTTTTACTTTGTATCTTTCAGTACTGGGAAGACTTGGTGGGTAGGATAATCACCCTCCCCCTTCACCCCTCCCCTCAAGGGAGGGGGAAATCTAAAGGTACTGACAGACTTTTCAGGGGTTTATTCAGGCAAGGCTTTCACCTTTCGGGTCAAATTAAACAGGGAGGTATAATCCTCATGCAGAAGAAGGCTAAAGATTATCCAAAATTTAAGGAGGTTTGGGGCCGCATAGTTGCCCATGCCGGAGAAACCTTTCACGCACATGACGGACACGAATTTACGTACAAGATAGAAGGAGACAATTTCCAGGCAAGCAGACCGTCGCAGACAATTAACAAGACTAATTTCGAACATGCTTATGAGATGATTCCAATTCACAAAGACAAGCTCAACGAAAAAATCGTCAAGGGACCGGCCTACGTCTGGGAGGTTCTCCACGACAAGAGAATCTCTACTGGGCAGTGGTAGAGACATACCACCTCTTCCGTACAAGAACCTTCTGTAAAATCACATCCCTGCAGGGGCGTATGGTCATGCCATAGGCAGATGCGCCTCTGGCGCACGATACGCCCCTGCAACCTGTCCAAGTCCCACATTATGTCCAAGTTCTTCTGTCGAAGAGGAATTGAGAGTTCTGAAAAAGTAGTTTAGGCATCAATTCAATGGGTAGCCGCAGGCTTTAGCCTGCGTTATGCGCACCCATAAAGGGTGCGGCTACATCTACGCCTTTAATTTTGCTACTTTTTCAGAGGTCTCGAATTGTTACAAAAATATTTGTAGGGGCGCAATTTGTCGCACTCAATATGCGCGTATCTTAAAGAACCGTTGTCATATTCGTAGGGGCGGGGTTACCCCGCCCCCATCAAAGCATCACCTGTTTCTCCACTTTCTGCGTTTCTTCCGCCCCTTCTCGTCCTCTTCCGTATCCGTATCCGTGGAGAGATACTGGTAAATTAAATAAACCGCCGCACCGCCCAGCGCCGCAAGTAATACTGTGGGGTATTCTCCCAATTCCATTATTCTTCCTCCCTCATGGATTTCATTTATACCCGCTCGTATGCATTTCCGCCAGAGGTG
>MHZB01000032.1:1681-33029 GCA_001828605.1 Planctomycetes bacterium RIFCSPLOWO2_12_FULL_50_35
AATCGCCGCCACAGGTGAATCCGCCTCCGGCGTGAAGTAAAGCGCCTGGCGAATCTCTGACGTAGCGTTGGGGCTTGCTCCAACATTGAACGTGACAACTCGTAGGGGCGAATCCGCCTAAGGTGGATGTTCGCCCTGGGCTATACGCTATTTGGATGTAGCGTCCGATTTATCGAACCTACAGCGCCCCATAAATGGGGCAGCTACAAACAAAATTAAACACCTCGCACGGCAAAATCTCCGGTAGTCAACGAAGCTCCGCTTCGTTGAACAACATCGTAGTGGTCGAGCTTGCTCGACTTAGTGTGGCAGACTCATGCAGAGCAAGCTCTGCCACTACAAAAGCATCTTCGTAGGGACAGACCTTCAGGTCTGTCCGCAAGGCCACTCGAGCGGACAGGTCTAAAGACCTGTCCCTACGTCTCAGGCAGAGCTTGCTCTGCCGCTACAATACGGACAGGCCCACCTCCGGCATGGCTCGACCCACAAATCACCAGCTATCTCTTCACCTTCCTCCTAAGGGCCAGGGCAAAAAGGGCAATTAATATCGGCCCCACGATGGATTCAAACATGAAGACCACCTTAGCAGGTAAAGAAGTATACTCGTCCACATGACCTATCCTCTGGAGAGTAGTTATCTTAATACTGTCGCATCCACTCTTCAGGATGGCCCTTATATAATCTCCGTCAAATTTGCCGACGAAGCCCTCGAAGTACATGTATAAAATAGCACAAATACCTATAAGAAGTCCTAGACTCACCGCCGCACTCAATGGTCGTTCTCCGTACCCGCTCAGCCAGAAGTAAACCGCCCCCAGAGAAAGGATATTGCGCCACAGCCACCCCTCCTTCATCTTCCGCCTGCACTCCATCTCACCATAGTGGAAATCCCCCGCAGTATTCCAGTCCCTCTTCTCCTCAAAATTCTTCTTCAGTTCCAGATAGAGCCTCCGCACAGGTTCGTATTTTTCCTCCCTGACCCCTTTCCCTGTAGGGGTAGCCCTTGCGGCTACCCCTGGAAGGGCAGGGGCAAGCCCTGCCCCTACAACTTTGTCTGCATCAATCTCATCCCTGAGGACGTTTTGTCTGCGATGGGGTATGAAACCCAACAGTTTTTCATCTTTGTTCCCAAAACTACAATACCTGAAATCAACCTTGTCTATGTTTGAGTGGAGGAATGAGCAGTGGCGCAGGTCAACCTCCTGAAAACGCACCTCCCCCAGAAATCGGGTATGGCGGAAGGATGTTGGATCGCCCAGCTTGACCTCTCGTATCTTCTTTTCTACTAATACTTCTATTATCTCTATCTCTGTCGGCAGGAAGAAGGCATTATCCATGAACTCCGCCCTGTCGAACTTAACCCCTTTTCCAAAGGCAGTGCCCCGAAAGCCTGCTATCTTTGAGAATGTGGCCCAGCTGAAATCCGCTGCCTCCGAGAATGTGGCCTCTCTGAAATTCGCCACCTTAGAGAATTTAGCAAAGTTGAAATTCGCCCTCTGCGAGAATCTGGCCCCTCTGAAATACGCCTCCTTCGAGAATGTGGCCCTCCAGAAATTCGCCTCCGAGAATTCGGCCCAGCCGAAACCCGCCCCCTGCGAGAATGTGGCACCGCCGAAATTCGCCTTCTGCGAGAATCTGGCCTCCATAAAATTCGCCTGAGAGAATGTGGCCCCGATGAAATTCGCCTCCTGCGAGAATTTGGCCTGACGGAAATTTACTGGCTTATCAAACTTGTGTCCAATAAAGTAGCTCCTGAATTCTCTGGGGAAGTAACAGCCCACGAGGTCTATCTTTTCGGGTGCGGCCATCCGCTCATTAACCTTTCTGGTGAATTCGGCTATATCTTTATCCTCCTCCTCCGAGTGGAGGATGCACCCGCCTTTTTCGTCTCCAGCAAGGGGCGGCTCGTGGCATTTGTATTCAGGTAAATATTTTGATTTCCACTTGCACAGATTGTCTGACATTTTCCGTTCCTTATTTACAGGCGGGGTGCGTCTAGACGCACCCTACATGCTGCTACATGCCTGGAACACATTGTAGGGGCGTATGGCGATACGCCCTTATAAAAATAACCGAGCCTTTCTCCTGAACAGACCGCGGGTCTAAAGCCCTGCGGCACCCACTTCTGTAGCCGCCAACGTATCGGGCCTATAATGCCCCATAAATGGGGCAGCTACAAATCTAAGACGTAGGGACAGACCTTCAGGTCTGTCCGCAAATCTACTTGGGCGGACAGGTCTAAAGACCTGTCCCTACGTTGCTTTTTCTAAGCCCTCGAGAATCCACCTATGACAGCCCCCGAACGGCATTATTATAGCGCACTGTATGGGAGATGTCTAAAAGGTCTTGACTTGCTGTCGGCCAAGAATCTAAGATTCTTCGCTTCGCTCAGAATGACAAGAAGCAACATTTGCATTTGATTTTACCATGACGGGTGTGTTAGATTTGGCGTCTTGTAATCCCGTGAGGAGGGTAAATACTTTTGGACGCTAAGAGTCTAATCAATTTGTCCATACTCTGTTACTGGCTGTCGTTCGGCATATTTACGGCCTACTGGTACTTCAACCTGACCGACAGGCGCACCCGGAGCACCGTCCTGGCCGTGGGGCTGGGAGTTCAGCTTCTGGCCGTCCTCCTGAGGGCCATGGCCATAGAGTATTTACCTCTCACCAACAAATTTGAATCATTCTTCGGCTTCTCGATTACCGTATTTATTGTACTCTATATATACAGGGGCGTAGAGGTTCCACTGTACAGAACCGTACTGTTCGGAGTAGGGTATATCTTTCTGGTGGCCGCGGCCTTCTGGCCCAAGGACCTGAGTTATCCGCCGCCGCTTATGCTGACGATATGGTACGTCCTCCATGTGCCGCTGTCTTTCATGTGCTACGCATTTTGGACGTCAAGCCTTGCGGCGGCGACTGTGTACTTCCTACAACCGGAACTCCGAGGGGGTTCGTCTCCTGCAGGCACCGGAAACACGTCAGACCCGCCTCGGGAGGACATGATTGCGCTGATTGACAAGGGCTTTCTCTACGGGATGCTCGGTTTTTCCATCTCCATGCTGTTTGGCGGGCTGTGGGGCTACGTGGCCTGGGGCAGCTATTTCCTCTGGGATGCAAAGGTGGTTTGGTCCGTAATCGTGTGGCTCTTTTACTCTACGTGCATACACGTGGACCACTGGCCGGCACTTAGACCTTACAAGCCGCACATGGCCGTCGCCGGGTTTATTATCATGATGATGACATACGTCGGCACCAGTTTCCTCATCTCCAGCACCCACAGCTTCGGATGAGACACATGTTATTAAAATTATAAATCTGCGCTTCTCTAAGTAGCGCAACCACAATAGCTTGTGATAAATTTTGGAGAATCAATATAAAGATTCACTTGACAATATATTGAAAATAATACATTATGTATACATGAAATATATTATGAATTGTGTGCGTTATTAAGGAGAATCATGATGTTGCACCGACATACTACTGCTACTAAGAAAATCTGCCTAAACATTCCCTCTCTACTTTTGGAGAAAATTGACGAAGAAGCAGCTAACCTCAGCATAACCCGAAGTGAACTGACAAGAGAGGCTCTCGAAAGTTACGCCAAATCTGTATCTGCGGCAAGGCTGGAAAAGGAATTAAAAGAAGGCTACATTGCCACTGCTGAACTGGCAAAGAAGGTTTGCGAGGAATGGAAGTTCGTTAACGCCGAGAACCTCTAATGCCCGGGCAACATGCAAGGGGAAATATATGGGAAGTAAACCTTGAACCTGTAATAGGCTCAGAGAAGAGGGGGCTTCGCAGACCTTGCGTAATTGTTCAAAACGATATTGGCAATAAGTACTCGCCCCTCGTAATTGTTGCAGTAATAACGGATGCTAGCAACGCAAAAAAACTTTTCCCTGTGCATGTATACGTTGAAAAGGGTAAAGGTGGGCTTATCTTAGACAGTGTTGTACAATGCGAACAGATCAGAACGGTAGATAAAGCGCGATTAGTAAAACACCTGGGAAGGTTGCCGACAGGCACAATGGCCAGGGTTGATACTGCCCTAAAGATTAGCCTTCAGCTTTAGAATACCATAGACAAAGAGCTTTGCCCAATTAGACCACAAAGACTATTGATTATGGTACTACAAAATCTCTACGACACGCTAAAATCAAAGAAGCTGGGTATCCTGGCGGGATTTGCCGCCACGGGACTCTTGATAATCGGGAGCCTGGTGATGAACTTTGCGCCTGAACGCTACGAGGGACTTCACGGAGAGGACATAAACTTCTTCTTCCGGAACGTCAGCCTTATTAACGGCTGGTTCTATCTGTTATTCGCCGGGCTTGTGCTGTACGGGATAAACGCCTTCTTTTGCACCATTGACTCCGTCCTTGTCAAGCTTAGGGCGGGGGTAAAAAATGTCACATTATACGGCGGCTCGGTGGTGCATCTCGCCTTTATGCTCACGCTGGTTGCGCACCTGGTAGGCGGGCTGGGTTCGAAACAGGGCGCTCCGGTTACCATAACCGATAAACCGGTTAGCTACGGTGGTGTGGAGTTGAGCGTCGCGGGTATCGAAACCTCCATCTATCCCAACGGTATGCCCAAGGTGGTTCAGGCTACCATAAAGGTGCGGCAGGGAGAGAAAGAATTTGAGAGGATACTGGGCTACAATCAGCCGGTTGTCCTGGGTTTGGGAGCCAAGGAGTTTCTCCTTAAACAATACGGCAGCACCCCCAAGGAAGTAATATTAAACGTAAATGGTAAGGATCAGGCCGTTAAGTTGAAGGAAGAATTTACTTTGGGTGCGTCGCGCGCGATGGTGGCAGGGCTTTTTATGCCCCCTCAGGTTGAAGCGCCGGTTGCGGCAGTCATTGTAAACCCCGGAGACGTAAATGCAGAGCAGCACTACGTCCGCATGGGCAAACAGGATGCCCAGCCAATTAAGGACGTAATGGTGAGGCTTGAGGACGTCAAGATTTCAAACGCCGTCGTGGTGGACCTGAAGGAAAACCCCAGCGTGCCCCTTGCGCTGGCCGTAACGCTGCTATTTGCCGTAGGTGTTGTAATGGTAATCTTCAGGCTGGCGCAGAAGCTGGCCCACAAGTACTGACAGGATACAGCCTGCAGGTTATTTCTTCTCTACAGACTTGAGCGGAATTTTACTCTGTTTAAGCTGGATGAGACGCTGACCCTGCGGGCCTTCCAGTAGCACACCTTCACGATTGATACCCAAGACCACATCCCCGGTATCGGCTATAAAGTCGCCCACGGTATAGATATCGTTATTTATTATGGCAACCGCCTGTTGACCACTTATGAGCACAGAGCTTACGGTCAGCTCTACCGGGGCTAAGACGCGCTGTTCAGTCTCCACGACCTCTATACCCGTCATCCCTCTAATCTCGCCGGCAGTAAGGAATGGATCTCGTCCCCACGCCCCTGAGGCGACGAGCTGTCTAAATTTGGCGGTGTTCACCGGTATAGGCTGAAAAAGGCGCGCCTCCCGCTCCGATTCCACCACCGGTGCCGCCCCACCAACAACTGGCGGTGGCGGCGTAAATGCCCCTGGCGGCGCAGGGATAACCCTCGACTTGGACGGCCGTCCACCACCGAGGTTCTTTATATTCATGTATATGGCGACGGGAAGAAGTGTCCCCAGGGCGGCGACCATTATTATATTTCTACGGTTCCACTGCATTGGTTGTGTTGGCGAGAGCTCCTAAGGGCTCTCCACTAATAAGCAGACATCAGTCCCGGCGTCCGGCGCATATTGGTTCTTTTGGATAGTTCTCGTTAAGATATTCGGCCAGCCTTAAGACGTCCTTCCTCGGTATTAACGGAAAGCCTACCTCTTCCCCTTTCGCGTAAACCTGATACGTAGCAACCGTAAGCACTATTGGTAGCCAGTGGTCTGTAGGAGGCGGGCAAATGGGTGGTATCACGTCGGCCTGGCCCTCGGCCACAAAAAAGTTTTCTACCGCCCATCCGTGACACATGGTGCATACACGCTCAAAAAGCCCTCTGCCGGATTCTTCCACGGCCTGCGCCTGCCCGTTTTGCGCCGCAAAAAGAAGGAAGATACATAAGACCGGCACTAAGGTCTTTTTGTCCAAACCACCTTGTGACAAAAGACTATATCCTCTTTGGCCACCGCCACGGGTTCGTAGGCAGTCATGTTGTGAGATTTGAGTATAACCCTATCCGAGGAGAACGCAATCTCTTTTATATAAACCTTTCCCGTGCTGTTAAGGCGGCAGATAACCAGGTCTCCGGACCTTACCTTTTCCGATGGGCATACGATCACCCTTGTGCCCTGCGGATAACCCGGCAGCATACTGTTCCCGCTTATCACCAGGCCATAGGCATTTTCATCCTTAACGTCAGGCAGTCTCTCAAGGGGTTCGTCAATGGAACCTCCTGCGGGCAGGCCCGCATCATCGAAGACTATGTCCGTCTCACCAGCCGCCACGTGGCCCACGATGTTGATGCCGTTACCGCCCACGCCAGACTTAGAGACCGATATCTGCCGTCGGACAGCGGTTTTTTCCCCGTCGTCGGAGGCCTCCGTCTCTTGTGCAACTTGAAACCGCCTGTCTCTGGGCCTGGGAGGATAATCCCTCGCGTCGTCAAGCAGATACTCAAGCGATACCCCAAAGGCATTGGCCAGTGCCAATGCAGATTTCCCAGGTAGCTTGCGGTTCAATGACTCTTTCTCATAGTTTCGATAACTGGATATAGGTATTTTGGCCGACCGGGCAGCAGATGACTTAGTCCAGCCCTTCTCAGCCCTCAGCAGCCTAAGCTTGGTTCCTATTTTCATAAGTTCTTATATTACCAAATCATACAAAAAACTTGAGATTTTGCTTGCATTATAGCCTGTTTGGGCTATAATAGCCCATAATGACCGTAACAACCGATTATGGCCGTTACATATGGCCTGTTTGGGTGGTTGTAGACGTATAGGGCTAAACCTTATGTTATTTAATCAATTCCGTACTTTTTGTCAATAGTTAATTTGCAAAGCGGAAAATAGCGATGGACAGGCAGTGCATGAGAGAATTCTTGTTGGAAAAGGACCTTGACGAACTGTATCAGCTCCGCGGTGAGCAGTACACAAGCAAGGAGGAGCTGGTGGACGATATTATTTCCAACGACGACGGTAGCGTGGCCGAGTTGGTTGAGTTGGAAGGGAGTTTCTTGTCTCTGCTTATGGGCAGGAAAAGGAGGTAAGGGTATGACCCGCTTTTTGAGACTGAAGGACGTCTGCGAACTTTTCGGAGTGACCAGGTATACGATTAGAAACTGGGTGGTAAGGGGCGAGTTTCCCCAGCCCATACGCAAGGGACTTTTCCTCAGATGGCCCGAGGAAGAGATATACAGACTAATAGAGCGGATGAAGAATAACAGGTAAATGGCCACCGCACTACATTACCATCTCCACCTCTTCCACCAGAAGTGTCAGTTCATTAAGGCCAAGTTTGACTGCGCGGCCGTAGAGAATTATCTCCTTCTGTGATTCCAGCCCAAATACCTTGCCGGCCTTGCCGCTGGGTATGACTACCGTCAGGCTGAACATCGTGCTTCCCGTACCCGTGACCAGGAAGTTGACGTAACCGGGGGTTGGAAATTCGTCCAACCTCATCCCGCCCGGCGCCAGGCTTGCAAATCTGCACCTTATCTTGACGAATTTGTCTGCATATTCCGATACGTATGAACCGGACGCAAACTTTGCAAAGTCAATCTCTTCAAATTCCGAGAGCGGCGGGGGCGTTAGGGGTGCAAGCTGCAGTTCCTTTGGCGCCTGAGGTTCCTGGGATTTCTCGGGCGCTTGCGGTTTTACAGGCTCGGCGTAATACGGACTAAAAGACGGCTGGCTGCGCTTCCCTTCCTGCTCACTGGTCTCCCCTTCGACATCTCTACCGCCGTAAAGTGAGGTCCAGTAGCTGCCGTACGGCGCCCTTGCCGGAACCTCTCTCTTCTTTGTTGCCTCCGGTCCGGCAAGTTTGAGGAAATCCCTTCCCCCCGAAACAGGCTCTTTAGCGGCCTCGGCAGGCGACTCCTGCGGCCCGGCTTCTCTATGCGATTTCCCTTTATCCGAATCCGGGGCCTTGTCAGCATCGCCCTCGACCCCTGCCCCTGGAGAAAGGGACTCCTTCTTATCGCCGGAACTCTCCTGCCCACCAGCCACTGGCATGGACAGGCTAAATACGAGTAAGGGTATTATAAACAGTGATTTATTCATTAGGGAAAAACCTTTCGCCCAGAATGATACGGGGCAGCAGAACAGCTTCTTCGGAAACCCCTTGTTACTTATAACCAGATTTCTTAAGTATACAACATCACGTGGTGGTGTCAACAATGTGGAAGAGGGTTGATTTTGGTTGAGTCCTGACATTGACACATCGGTGACGTGTGGTAAACTTCTCTCAGACAATTAATGGAAGGCACAGGAGGTGTCTCCCCGCAGTCGGGAAGGCTAAATAAAATAAAGGCCTAAGACGAGCGGTCTCGAACCGCACACTTCCGCCTTCCTCCTATTAGATAGGTGGACGACCAGAACGCCGGTACCTAGTCGGAAGGTACCCTTATTTTGTTTCCCATACAGCCGCTGGCCGACACAACCCCATAGAGATATGCCTGACACCAAACAGAAAAAAATGACAAAGACAACTACACCCGTACAGTGTAACGACGGCCTTGACCTGGAACAAGAGATAGAACTGGGCCTGAGGGCCATTGCCGAAAAGGCAAGGCAGGGGGACGCACAGGCCCTCAAGCTCCTTATGGCCTATAAAGAAGACAAAAGGGGCACCGACAACGAACCGGACTTTAGAGACCTTACGGAGCTAGAGAGAAAAAGGCTTGAGGAGATTATCACGAAAAAAATTATCTCTCTCAGAGACAACGGTGACAAGATCGAGGATTCTTGACTCACTACTGGCGCCGGGCCGGATAACCTGTCTGTATGGGAAAAAGTATTGGCAAGGTTAAGGGCGCTCGACCACCCTGAGATCTTCGCAGGGCGCTATCTATCCAGCTATCTCACCGCCGCACCCGCCCCATTTCACGCCGAGCTTTACGGCCTGATGGTCTCTAATAACAGAAACAAGCGCGAGGCCGTCGCCGCGCCCAGAGGGCACGGAAAGAGCGTGTTGATGGGTCTCGTCCACCCGCTCTGGGCCATCTGCAGAAAGAAAAAACGTTTTATAATAATCATCTCGTCCTCTAGCGCCATATCCGAGGGCTTTCTGGCGGCAATAATAAGAGAACTCCGGGAAAACGAACTGCTCAGGATGGATTTCGGCAACCTGGTCGGCAGTGATAAGTGGACCTGTAACGAGATATTGACGTCAAACGGCGTGAGGGTGGCTGCCAAGGGAGTGGGTTCAAACCTCCGCGGCATGAGGAGCTTTGAGTCCAGGCCGGATTTAATAATCTGCGACGACCTCGAGGACGACGAGGGGGTTCAGAACATCGAGCAGCGGCAGAAGCTCGAATCGTGGTTCAACCGCTCCGTCTTGAACCTGCCGGGTCCGGAGGGAGACATATTTGCAATAGGCACGATGCTGCACTACGACAGCCTGCTGGCAAAACTCCTCAAGAAGTGGAACGGCAGGAAGTACCGGGCACTGGGGACGGACGGCGCCGCCCTGTGGCCTACGTATTATGACGCAGAGCGGCTTAAGAAGATCAAAGACGGTGCCGGTGATAAGGAGGGGATTGGGTCCATTGCATTTGAGTGCGAGTACCAAAATAATCCCATAAGCCCCGAAGAGCAGTTAATACGTGAGGAGTGGATTAGTTACTACCAGCCAGAGGATTTGTATAATTTCTCGGGGGCATCCGCCCCAGGCGGACATGAATTGCCCCTACTGATAGCAACTGCGATTGACCCTGCACTGGGTTCCTCGTCAACGGGCGACTACAGCGCCATTGTGACAGTGGGGCAGGCCGGAGGGAAAATCTACGTGCTGGAGGCGGATATCAAAAGGCGAACCCCCAGGGCCATCGCCGATGCCGCCGTCAGGAATTTCCAGAAATGGTCTTCGCATTCGGCGGCAGGGCATACGGTTATACCCGCAACGAACAGGGGCTCCGCATCTAACACAGGGGTGCAACCCCACAAAGACATAGAGGCAGGGCTCTGCCCCCACCCCGAAAAAGATATAGAGGCAGGGCTACTACCCTGCCCTGGTCTCCGCAGCCACTTCCTCTGCCTTGCGGTGGAGACTAACGTCTTTCAGGTGGTGCTCAAGGACATGCTGGAAGAGATATCAAGGCGCGAGAGGCTTTTTATACCCATCCGGGGCGTCAAAAACTTTGCGGATAAGACCGCCCGCATAGCAAGTCTCTCTGCGCTCATCGAAAACGGGACTATTTTGTTCAGGCGTGACCAGAGACTGCTTATTGAGCAGCTGATAGAATTCCCCAAGGGCAGCCACGACGACGGCCCCGACGCCCTCGAGATGGCCGTCCGCCAGCTCCGTCACCACTCCGCACCGAGGATAAGGTTCGTTTGATTAGGTGGAAAAGGTGGTATTTTGGAGCCCCACCCCAGCTTCTACTTTTGGGCGAAGATACCAGATATTGTATATGGGCGCTGCACAATCTATTCAGTAATAACCCTCCGAAGCCCTGATTCAAAAGCACAAGACAGTAACTGCTTGAATCTTCTTGTTAAATAGGATAAAACTAAACTATCCTTGAGATATAACATCTAAGGAGGTCTGGGATGGCAAAAACCAAGAAGCCCCTTGAACAATACGACCACAAGGACAAGAAGCGGGTCAACAATCCGCCTGTTGGCCTGGTAACGCCGGAAACAGATAAGGAAAGCGGTAAAAAGACCTACGCACACGACCCTCACATAGACCCGCAACTGCAATTCGACAGTCAGCGCAGCAAGGTTGAAAAGGTCATTGATACGGGCCTTGGGGCAGAACAACTAGGTGAAGCAAAGAAGGCCCTGGCTGAGTTAAAGAAACTTCAACAGCCCTATCTGAATTGGGCGGGCAAGGCGGAACATACCTCCTTTGAGGCGACTACCGTATCACTCCATGTCCACGAACGCATTGACACGCGCACAATCATGGATGCCGTGCGGAAGAGGAACGGCAACGGACAGGAACAGCTTTCTCTATTTCAAACTAAAGAGGAAAACCCCCCACTCCGCGAGGCCATAGAGTTCTATAAGCACAGACACAACTGGTCAAACCGTCTCGTTGCCGGGGATTCTCTGCTGGTAATGAACTCCCTCATTGAGAAAGAGGGCCTTGCAGGACAGGTGCAGACGATTTACATAGACCCACCCTACGGCATCAGATACGGCTCTAACTTCCAGCCCTTCGTGAACAATCGGGACGTAAAGGACGGCCGGGACGAAGACCTGACCCAGGAGCCTGAGATGATAAAGGCCTTCAGAGATACATGGGAACTTGGGATACATTCTTATCCTACCTATCTTCGGGACAGACTGCTACTTGCAAGAGAGTTATTGACCGAAAGTGGAAGTATCTTCGTCCAGATTTCGGATGAAAATGTGCATCTGGTGCGAAGCCTGATGGATGAGGTGTTTGGGAAAGGTAATTTTATAAGCATTATAACTTTCCGAAAAAAAACCATGCCACTTGGGGCCAAATTTATCGATAGCATGTCTGATTATCTTGTGTGGTATGCAAAAGATTTATCACAGTTAAAATATCGGACTCTATATAAATATCAAGATATTCAGGGCGACTTTCATTGGAAGTGGTATGAAGACAACACAGGACATATTAAAAGCATGTCTAAGGATGAAAACTGTAATCACAAGAATTTGCCGCAAAATATAAGAATTTTTCGTGTAGTATCAATGAAAGCTCCAGGATATTCAGAGCAAAACGATTTTCCCATACAAATTAATGCCAAAGTATATAATCCACCTTCTGGAGGCTCATGGATTACTGGAAAAGAGGGAATGGAGCGGTTAAAAAAAGAAGGTAGGCTATTCGTAGAGGGTAATACTGTCACCTATAAACTTTATTATGAAGATTTCCCTTTAGCTAAAATCACTAATAATTGGGCAGATACCGTTGGCGCATTTAATAAGATTTATGCGGTTCAAACAAATGAAGAAGTTATTCAGCGTTGTCTCCTTATGACCACTGACCCTGGGGATTTGGTCTTTGACCCGACTTGCGGGAGCGGGACGACCGCATACGTTGCAGAGCAGTGGGGGAGGAGGTGGATTACATGCGACACATCGAGAGTTGCAATCACACTCGCAAAACAGCGTCTGATGACTGCAATGTTTGATTACTATGAACTGGCTCACCCGAATGAAGGGATAGGAAGCGGCTTTAAATATAAGACCGTACCTCACGTCACCTTAAAATCCATCGCCAACAACGAACCCCCTGCCCAGGAGACCCTTTACGACCAGCCGTTCGTAGACAACTCCAAGGCCCGTGTTGCCGGCCCGTTCACAGTAGAGGCGGTGCCTGCGCCGGTGGTGAAACCATTGACACCCTCTCCACAGGGGGGAGAGGGCTGGGGTGAGGGGGAAACGGCTGACGAATCTATCGTCCGTTCAGGCGAGACACTGCGCCAGGCAGAGTGGCGGGATGAACTGCTCAAGTGCGGCATCCGAGGCAAGGCGGGGCAGCGCATACTCTTCTCAAGGGTAGAACCCCTTGCCGGCACAAGATGGCTCCATGCGGAGGCCGAGACCAAACCAAACGATTTAGGGGCCGATTCTGTCAGGGAATCTGAATCACCTTACGGACGCCCCAAGCGTGCCGTAATCTCTTTCGGACCCGAACACGCCCCGCTTGAACAGCGGCAGGTGGAGCTGGCATGGGAAGAGGCACGTAGATTAGTCCCACGGCCGTCATTACTCATATTTGCCGCCTTCCAATTTGACCCTGAGGCCGCAAAGGACATTGACGAGACTGATCCAGGAAAGACAGGAATGTCATTCTTAAAGGTACAGATGAACGCAGATTTGCTTACGGATGACTTGAAGAAGAAACGGGCCAGTAACGAAAGCTTCTGGCTTATCGGTCAGCCTGACGTCTGTCTTGAGAAGATTAAAGATGGTAAAGATAAGGGTAAATACAGAGTAGAAGTCCTTGGTTTCGATTATTACAACACCAAGACAGGCACAGTTGAATCCGGCGGCACTGACAAGATAGCCATGTGGATGCTGGACACCGACTATGACGGCAGGAGCCTTTTCCCGAGGCAGGTATTCTTCCCGATGTCCGGCGAGAAGGACGGCTGGTCGAGGCTTGCCAGGAACCTGAAGGCAGAGATTGACGAAGAACTCATAGAGGCTTACGGGGGCACAGTATCCCTTCCGTTTGAAATCGGAGACAACAAGAGGGCAGCCGTAAAGATAGTAGATGACAGGGGCATTGAGAGCCTAAAAATAATGGAGATTGAATAATGAGAAAGGCGCATATAGACGTTCCCGGAGAAAAGATTGAGAAGTTCTGTAAAAAATGGGGAGTGCATGAACTCTCGCTGTTCGGCTCCGTGCTCAGAGACGACTTTCGCCCTGACAGCGACATTGACGTGTTGGTTACATTTGATGAGAACGCCGGACATAGTTTGTTTGACATGGTTCATATGGAAGACGAACTGAAGGTAATATTCGGGCGGAATGTTGATATTGTAAGCCGTCGCGGGATTGAATCCAGCCGCAACTATATACGGAGAAATGCCATCTTAAATTCAGCGGAAGTTGTGTATGCAGCGTGACAAAGAATACCTTCTCGATATTCTCGAAGCCGCGAGGTTTGCCGTCAGTTATACCGGCAACAAAACCAGAGAAGAATTTCTTAAAGACATTCAATGCCAGGACGCGGTAATCAGGCGCATCGAGATTATCGGCGAGGCAGCGCGCAGAGTGTCAGTGGAGACCCGCGCGACCTTGAAGTTACCTTGGAGCGAGATGGTCGGCATGCGCAACTTGATGATACATGAGTACGATGATATTGATATGACCACCGTCTGGGTGACTGTCCGCCGCGACCTTCCTCCGCTTATCTATTCTCTGGAAGAGATTCTAAGGCAGGGAGATGATAAGTGAGTTCAGCCACCATAGACAAACTCATCATAAACTCTCCCTACGAAGAGCCGACACGCTATTGGAGTTACGGCAGAGAGACCCGCGCTTTTACCCTCAAAGAAGGCAGACGTCCCGCCGGATATGTGGTCGCATCTGAAAAATCCAAGTCATTCGACGACCCTGGCATCTTTGTAGAGATACCGATTGTAAATACCATACGCCCACGAGTAAAGACTTGGCGTGAGGCGGGTTATCCGGGTGTTACTGGCATAACAAGACGGCTTCTCGAACACTGGCATAACCTTGAGGAGCGTGAGTATCGCCGATTCTTCTTCTGCCAGTTGGAGGCAATAGAAACCCTCATTTGGCTTGCCGAAGCCCCTGATGCGGGGAAGGTAGGGATAGAGATACCATCGGACGGCGGGGAGTTCAAACGACTCTGTTCCAAGATGGCTACAGGCTCGGGGAAGACCATCGTAATGGCCCTCCTTATTGCCTGGCAGATACTGAATAAGGTTACATACCCGCAAGATACGCGCTTCTCCAAAAACATACTGATAATAGCGCCGGGGCTTACCGTTAAAAACAGGCTTCAGGTGCTTCTGCCACACGGGCACGGCAACTACTACGAGGAGTTCAACGTGGTCCCAGCAGGCTTATTGGAAAAACTGCGCCAGGGAAAAATCCTCATCCACAACTGGCATATCTTGAGCTGGGAAACGGAAGAACAGCTTAAGAAGAAAAAAGGCGTAGATAAGAGAGGCGCTAAAAGCAACGAGGCTTATGTGCGTGAAGTGCTTGGCGAGATGGCTACTTCACACAATATACTGGTTGTAAACGACGAGGCGCATCATGCGTGGCGCATACCCGCAGAATCAAAGGTCAAAGGAGTAAAGAAGGAAGACCTCGAAGAGGCAACAAAATGGGTTGGCGGGCTTGACAGGATTCATAAAACCAGAGGCATTCTCACCGCCTATGACTTCTCCGCAACCCCTTTCGCACCTTCAGGCAAGAAGAGCACGGAAGAGGCGCTCTTCGGCTGGATAGTAAGTGACTTTGGCTTAAACGATGCCATTGAGTCAGGGCTTGTCAAGACACCGCGTGTTGTCATCCGTGATGATGGAAAATTAACCAAGGACTATAAATCCCGCCTGTATCATATCTACAATGACCCAGAGGTTAAGGATGATTTGAACAGGAAGGCTGAGGAACATGAGCCACTTCCTGACCTGGTTATAAACGGATATTACCTTTTAGGTAAGGACTGGCTGGAAACGGCTTTGAAATGGAAGAGGGCTGGATCTACGCCTCCTGTAATGATTACTGTTGCCAACAGGACTGAGACGGCTGGCCGTGTAAAATATACCTTTGACCGCAAAAAAATCAGAATAGATGATCTCTGCGTTCCTGAGAAAATACTTCATATAGATTCAAAAGTCCTTGAGATGGCAGAGGCGGAGGAAGAAGCACCGGTCATTGAAGGCGCCGGGGCTGCTGAAGAAGAGTCACAGGAAGGAGAGCCGACCAAGAAACTATCCAAGAAGGAACAGGCGGAACTTCTAAGGCAAACCGTTGATACCATAGGGCAGACAGACAAGGCAGGAGAGCAGATTCAGAAGGTAATCTCCGTAGGGATGCTTTCTGAAGGATGGGATGCCAAGACAGTAACACACATCATGGGACTGCGCGCCTTCTCAAGCCAGTTGCTGTGCGAGCCGGTGGTAGGTAGGGGGCTTAGAAGGACATCTTATGAGGTAAATCCCGCTACCGGACGCTTTGAACCTGAATATGTAAATATCTTTGGTGTTCCTTTTACATTCCTGCCGCATGAGGAAGGAGAAGGTCCGCCCCCGCCGCCTCCACCACCAAAAACAAAGATAGAGCCCGTTACCGGGAAAGAGCAGTATGAGATACGCTGGCCCAACATTGTGCGGATAGACCACGTATACAAGCCGACACTAAAACTTGACATGAATAAGGTTAAACCATTGGAGTTGGACGCCTATGACAACGCTACCTTGGCTGAACTGGCGCCGATAGTCGAAGGGAAGCCGGATGTAACAAAAATCTCCGCCATTAATTTAGAGGAGCTGGGGCGGAAATACAGAATGCAGAAGATTGTCTTTGAAACGGCACGGGATGTATATGATCAGATGAAGCCCACATGGAAGGGCAGCAAGGAATATCTACTTGCGCAGTTAATCCGTCGGATAGAGGAGTTCATCGCATCTGATAAGATTCGTATATCTCCGCCTCCTTTCACCCAGGATGAGGTAAAATGCAGGATTCTTATCACCCTTAATATGCAGAAGCTTGTCCAGCATATATGGGAAGCAATACGATTTGAAAATACTGAATCCATCGTGCCAGTATTCGACACCGATAACCCCATACGTTCAACGGCCAATATGCAGACATGGTATACAGGCAAGCCCTGTGAATATACCAAAAGGTCCCACATCAACCTCTGCGTCTTTGACAGCAGGTGGGAGGCCTCCGAGGCATTTGAGTTAGACCGCAACCGAATTGTTGAGGCATGGGTTAAGAATGACCACCTTGGGTTTGAGATACTTTATATATTCAAGGGAGTGGTCAGGAAGTATAGACCGGACTTCATAATCAAACTCAAGACAGGCGAGTTCCTGATCCTTGAAACGAAAGGGCAGGACACCCAGCAGGACATAACGAAGCGGGAATTTATGGCCGAATGGGTTGAGGCTGTAAATCAGCACGGCGGTTTTGGCGAGTGGCATGGGGAGGTGTCCAGGAACCCAGCCGATGTTGCGGTAGTACTCGCAGAGGCTTGTAGTACACAGCATGAAAAGGAGGCCGTGTCTAAATAAAAATTCACAATAAACTATAAGAGTATACAACAATGTATAAGAGTCAGTAGTTGCCTACAAATTCTTGTATATGCCACTATAAAATCCTTTTTCAAGTTTAGTCTCAGCATCATTTGCTACTCATGTTGAACCCTGTTGAATCCTGCCATTTACAAATCCCGGACATGTGGTAAATTTCTTATACTAATCTGAATCGCATGCCAAAGCGTAGGAACAGGGCTTGTCCCTGTCCCTACGGATAGGCCATTAAAATAACAAACGTGGGAGCAAGCTCCCACGCTACATCACTCCTAACATTTTATAAACCATACACGAAGGGTAATCTCCCGCATAAACCAACGTAGGGACAGACCTTCAGGTCTGTCCGCAGAAATTGATTAGAGGTCCAAAAACAATGAGCATAGTAAACAAAATCATGTCGTTCCTGCTTAAAAAATCGAATCGCACGCTTCCTTTGTCCCTGTCGCAGTGGCAGGAGGGCTATGCGACTCCAGTGGACTGGCGTTCCAAACAATACATGGAACTCTACGGCGAGGCGGAGTATTCAAGCGTCTGGGTATTTGCGTCGGTAAAGGCGATTGCGCAGACCGTTGCGAGCGTGCCGTTTGTATTCTACAGGGACACGCCATCGGGGCGCGAAAGGCTGCCGCAGGACCACCCCCTGGTCAGGCTGTTCTGGGGCGTCAACCCCATGATGACCCGATACGACTTCTGGGAGGCCTCGATGGTGTATCTGGAGCTGACGGGCAACTGCTTCTGGGCGCTTGAGAAGAGCAGCCCAGACGGGCTTCCGGGTGAGATGTGGCCGTTGAGGCCGGACAGGATGCGCATCGTGCCCAATAAAGAAGACCTGGTTGACGGCTACCTATTCAGTGTGGGCGAAAAGAGCGTGGGCTACGGGCGCGACGAGATAATCCACCTCAAGTACTTTAACCCGCTCAGCGAGTGGTGGGGGATGTCGCCGCTTGCCGCCGTACGGCAGGGACTTCTGGCAGACTTCTATGCCGTCATGTATAACCAGAAATTCTTCCGCCAGGGGGCGCGGCCGTCGGGTGTGTTGAGCACACAGTCTGAACTGGATGACGATAACATGCGCCGCCTTCGCGCCGAGTTTGACCAGGCGTATTCGGGCGCCGAGCGTTCGCACCGTGTGATACTACTCGAAAAGGGCCTTCAGTGGCAGTCAATCAGCCTGCCCCAGAAGGACATGGAGTTCATAGAACAGCGCAAGCTCTCCCGCGAGGAGATTCTTGCAGTCTACAAGGTCCCGCCCATAGAGGTGGGCATCCTCGAATATGCCAACTACGCCAACTCCGAGACGCAGGATAAGATGTTCTGGACCAAGGGCATCATCCCACGCCTCAAAAAGATAGAGGAGTGCGTGAACACCTTTCTTGCGCCCCGCTTTGGCGGCAACATATTTGGCGAGTTCGATCTTTCGAGGGTAGAGGCCCTCAGGGAGAACGAGCTTGAGAAGAGCGAGATTGCCGAGAGGCTTGTAGGCAGCGACGTCTGGACCGTCAACGAGGCCCGCCGCCGCCTCTGGAACCTGCCCCCTGTGGAGTGGGGTAACTCACGACATGACTCGATCAAGACTTAAGAAAAAGACCTGATAGGTTTAATCCTGTTGATTCCTGACATTGACAGATTTCGGAAGTGTGGTAAATTTAAGGCATGATGATTACGAAAGAGAAGCCGATCAACAAGAAGGCCGTTGACCGGTTCCGCATGAAATCCAACAGGGTGATTGACGGCGTGATGCGTGAGGGATTTTACGGCACGGTCAATATGGAGCTGGTGCTGGTGGACGGCATAATAAGAAACATCAAGACGTCAATTGAGGAGCAGGAAAATATAGATAATGATCGTTAAAATTCAGTGCAGATGTCATTCTGCGGGAGCGAAATGATCGAAGAATGTACCAACGCTAAACGTGGCAGCAAGCTGCCACGCTACATAACGGATTAGATTCTTCGCTTCGCTCAGAATGACAGATGCAAACGGGCAGACACAGAGGTCTGCCCCTACAAGGATTTTGTAGCTGCCTGATTTATCAGGCCGGATTGGACGCTATAAAAGCTCGTCCGATACGGAGACCGGACGCTGCACAAATGACACGGTAACCGAAGGTTTTCTTTCAATAGAGATACCAAGAGGCCCGGTGGAGTTTTGAAACAAAAACTCCCCGGGCCTTTTTTGTTTCAGCTTACACTAGCATGACATGATAAAAGGAAAAGAGATGCCAACCACTATCTACAAGACATATGGCGTTAAGTTGAAGGATGGGGACGATTCCTCAAGGAGTTTCTGGGCCGTGGCCTCAACGGAGGAGGCAGACCGGGACGGCGACGTGATATTGGCTGGTGGATGGGAACTGGAGAATTTCAGAAAGAACCCGGTGGTGCTATTTGCCCATAAATATGACAGCCCGCCCATAGCCAAGGTACTTGAGACACGCATCGGGCAGGGCAGGCTGATGTTCAGGCTGCAGTTTGCCAGCCGAAGCGAGTATCCATTTGCCGACACCATCTACAAGCTGTACAGGGGCGGTTATCTAAGAAGCTTCTCCGTCGGCTTCATCCCAAAGGACTGGGAAGAACTCAGGGGAAACTCCGAGGGAAGGCTGTTCAGACAGCAGGAACTGGTAGAGATATCTGCAGTGCCCATCCCCACAAACCCAAAGGCTCTGGCAGAGGCCCGCAAGAGCGGTCTTATAAACCTCAGGGAGCTGAAGTCGCTAAGGAGTCATTCGGACAGCGCTTCGGCCAAGAAAACCGAACAGACAACGATGGACAGGCTCGACTCCATCCTAAAGGAGATTGAGGAAATCTGTACAAGGCCCTTGATCTCACCTGACGAGGTGGCCGCCATCGTCGAAAAATCCCTTGAGAACAGTATCTGCCGACTTAATTCACAATAGCGGAAGTTGGCGCAATTTGGCGGATGCAGGGGCGACCCGCCGCTCGCAGCGGTCGCACCGCTCGCCCCTACTAAACCAACTATATTTACATAAAAAGGAGGAGTTTGGATGAGTAAGCAAGTTGAGGAGAGGGTAGAGGCCCTGGAGAAGGTACTTAAGGGCATACCCGACAACCTTGAGAAGCACAAAGAATCTCTGGCCGCCACTATAGACAACGTGGTGAAAGGCAGGCTTAACGAGGTGGTTGGAAAGGCGGCAATAAATACAAGGAAGCTCGAATTCCCCTCGGAAGAGGCCGATAACGGCGAGGCAAAGGGATTCAGCTTCGGACGTCTCTTCAGGGCCATGGCCACCAAGGACTGGACCGGGGCGAGGTATGAGAAAAAGGCGCTGGGCGAGGGCACGGGGTCGGCAGGAGGCTATCTTGTGCCTGAGCAGCACGTGAGCGAGGTGAAAGACCGTATAACGGCCCAGGCCGTAGTCAGGAGGGCAGGCGCTACGGTCTATCCGATGGGCACAGACACGCTTAACATACCAAGGGTATCCGGAGGTGCCACTGCATACTGGGTGGGAGAGAACACGCAGATAACTTCAAGTGACCAGACCTTCGCCCAGACGCAGTTGGTGGCAAGGGTGCTGGCGGCAATGGTGAAGGTGTCAAACCAGTTACTCCAGGATACGTCCGGCTCTGCCGAGGCGGCCATACGCAGGGACATCGCCAAGGTGTTGGCGCTTGCCGAGGACCTTGCATTCATTGGGGGTGACGGTACCGCTAACAAGCCGCTCGGCATAATCAACACAAGCGGCGTAAACGAAGTGACCCTGGGTGCAAACGGAGGCACGCCCGGCTTCGACACCATCTACGACGCCCTCTACCAGGTGGAGCTCAACAGCGGCGCTGCATCCGCATGGATTATGCACCCCAGGACCAAGAACACCCTGAGGAAGATTAAGGACTCCAGCGGCCAGTACATCTACAACGTCTCGCCCAGCCTGCGTGAACCCGACAGCCTTATGGGTATACCGGTATATCTAACCACTCAGATACCCGCAAACCTGACAGTCGGCAGTTCTACGGACTGCTCCTACATCATCTGCGGCCAGTTCGACGAGGCCATTATAGGAGAGAGGCTGGGCATGGAGTTCTCCATAGACCAGTCAGGCACGGCCTTTGAGTACTACCAGTCATGGATAAGGGCCATTTCCAGACTGGACTTTACCCTCAGAACACCGGGGGTCTTCTGCAAGGTCACTGGCGTGAGGTCGTAACGTTCCAGCCGTAGTAGCTAAGAGTGTCGGGGTCACTTGGCACTACCGCTTGCCCTGCAAGGGGCTAATCGCCGCCGGGGGGAATGCCTCTGGCACCGTCCCCTCGGCGTGACCCCACGCACTACTCGACCGTAACAAGGATTAGAAGTAAGGCTTACCCTACCACTGAGTTGGAGGGAGGATGTCATGAATATTAAGAACTACAAAGACAAGATGGTCCACTCAAACAAGACCACCAGAAAGGCAGCCAGGAAGGATTCATCCAGGACTGCCTCTGCGAAGAAGACCAATACAACCACAGTATAGACGGGTAAAAAATAATGTCCCTTACCACTGTAGCGAACGTAAAGGAGTACCTGGGTATCGCGGGCACCTCCGAGGATGCGCTCCTAAACAGGTTGAAGGATTGGGCCACAGACCTGATCCATTCCTACTGCGGGCGCATCTTCACGGAGGCTAACTACGACGAGTACTACGACGGCGACGGCACGGAAGGACTTCTGGTCAATCAGTACCCAATATCCGCCGTTACCCTGCTGGAGGTTGACGGCGTGTCGAAGGATGCGTCATCGTATGCACTCTACGGACAGCTTGGACTCCTGAAATTAAAATCCGGAAAATTCCCCAGGGGAAAAAACAACGTACGGCTTCGGTACACAGCGGGTTATGCCGTCACACCAAACGACCTGGAGCAGGCGGCCATTGAGCTGGTAGCCCTGAAGTATTACGACAGGGGCAGGAACAGACTGGGGGTTGACGCAAAGGACGGTGTCTCGTACGTGTCCCATCTGCCCGAGGAGATAAGGGTGGTTCTGGACCTTCACAAAAGATACAGATTTTAGCACTCGGTGCGTTAAAACGCACCCTACGTGTCTGGGACACGTTGTAGGGGCGTATTGCAATACGCCCCTACATGCCCGCGTAAATGCAAGAAGTTGCAGGGACAGAGTCATGCCAAAGGCAGATTCACCTCTGGCGAGGACTCCAAAATCCTGCGTTTTTCAGAACCTTCGCTATGGAGATTGCCTTTAAATGATTGAGGATGTGGTACGTCAGGTAAAAACCCTCTTGCAGAACAATATGCCGGGGAAGCTGAACACCATTGAGGCCGAGAGGGGTGACGGGATTACGCTTGAAGACGTACAGGCGTTCTTCGTCGAAAGGGGACATAAGGACGCCGGGCGGAGGTATCCGAACATAACGGTGAGCGGTCTTGAGACCTCGGCAGGTAATATCCTGTCCAGCAGGCGAGAGTTGAGGCACAAGGTGTTGGTGGAGATTGCCGATAGGGCGGTAAGTGCCGATGCAGACCTCCTTCAGACAAGGCTCTGGCGCTATGTGGAGGCGGTGGAGAGGGTGTTGAGCGCCAACCCCACCCTGAGCGGGAAGGCGGTAGATTCGGCGATAGTTGACCACAGCTATCCAGAACCGCCCGCGCACGGAGACAAGTTCGTTAAAACCGCCAGGCTCACACTCACAGCCCTGGAGAGACCGTCTGTGGGCGAATATTAAGAGATTACCATGACACAGGCCAGAGGAAATAATACCAGGCTCTCGTACGTAGAGGAAAATTCCTTCGGGGTGACTCCTCCAAGTCCGCAGATGAGGCTCATACCCTTTACCGGCGAGGAGCTTGGCGTCAGGAGTGAAGCATCCGTACAAGTCGAGGACGGCGCCGAAAGGGTATCCACCGGTGCCGGCCCCGGTTACATTGACGCCGGAGGGAAGATAACGCTGGATACGGAGCTTAATTCCATTGGCACACTTCTCAAGCACTGCCTTGGCAGCGTCGTCACCAGCGGCAGTAGCGCGCCGTTTACCCACGTTCTAAGAGGCGGCAGCAGCCTGCCGCCCGGTCTTTCTATCGAAAAGGGTTTTAACGATGTAGGACGGTTCATGCTGTTTAAAGGATGCAGGATAGACACCCTGTCACTCCACTTCCCCGGCGACGGCGGTCCGGTCGGCGCTACACTGGACATACTCGCAAAGACCGTAGAAACGGCTTCCAGCTCTATCGCCTCCTCCCTGTTGGAAGACAATGGCGCACCCATTTCATATCAAGTGAGCATTGAAGACGGTGCCGCCGCCCTGGAGAACGTACTTGGTATTCAGTTGATAGTAGATAACCACCTTGACAGGGACGGCTTCGTCCTGGGGTCGAGGGACAGATATTCCATCAGCGAGGGACTCAGAAACATTTCGGGAAGTCTGACGCTGGAATTTGCAGATTTCAGCTACTATACCAAATTCAGCAGCGTCAGCGCCTCGTCCCTCAAGATAACCGCACTACAGGGTGTTTTTTCAATGGAGGTCCTTTTGCCCAGGATAGTCTTCACGGGCAGTTCGCCCGTACCCGTGGTCAAGGACGCAGGCCCACTGGCGGGCATCCTGCACTTTCTAGCCCTGAAGGACGTTTCTGAGGGAACGGATATAAAGATAACCCTAATCAACAACCAGGATAAAGTTTAAGGGTTCAAGAGCTTAAGGGCTCAAAAGTTATAAGCTCAAAGGTTTAAAAGTTCAAAAGTTTGGGGGTCTAATGGTAACTGTCGGCGACAACCTTCGCAGGATTAAACTCACCCAGCGGCAGGATGCAATCTCAGAGGCTGCGGAGCTGGAACTGGGTGGTCTTGGCGGATACCAACCCGGTGACAGAGTCCAGGTCGGCGTAGGTGGCGAACTGCGGGAATTCCTGGTAGACGGGGTAAGCAACGAGTTGAGCACCAGAGGCTGGACGCAGAGGCTCAGTGTCCTCTCTCCCATGTGGCTGGAGGGCAAGAGATCGCCCAAGAAGAAGCAGATATTCCTTACCCTCTCCCAGGCACAGTACGATGAGTTTCAGAAGGACTACACGGGCAGCGAGGCCCGACTTGAATACCGTCCCTGGATACGCATCGGCGACGAATACGGCGAAGGCGGCTGGGATTCCAATCAGATTATAGATGCGCTGGGCCGACTGGCAGGGATTACCATCCACTCAAGCCTGCCAGCCTACTGGATAAGACAGTTCGCGGTAGAACCCGATACATCCGTACTCAATGCCATATGGAAACTGGTCAGCCCCATGGAGCCGTTCATCTACAGCGTCGGGGGGCATATCTTCATCACCGAAGGTGGCGCCTTCGAGGACGACTTCGGCGCAGGTAACGCACATGAACTGACGGGCGTCAGGATGGTCCGGGAGGAGGTTGTCAGAAGGGACAAACCCACCCAGATAAAGCTGCTGGGCAACCTGGGCCGGTTCAGGCCCGAAAGGTTTAAGGGTTCGATTACCAATGAGCCGTACCGGTGGACGATGGAGCGGGTCGGCAGCCGTTATATAGTAAACTACTCCTACGGCACCGCATGGGAACAGTCCTTCACAGAGGTGTCTTCGCTGCGGACATCGAGCAGAATCAGTTCGGTTCCCACAACTGTCCCCACCGTGTCCAATACAAAAATATCGTCGGGCACAAGAACGACATCATACGTCACGCCGGACCCCCGAGGCGTTACTTATGACCCCGATACATTCATAGTAAACGGGTACTCCCTGGAGGAAATCTCAAGACTCAGGGGTAAGGACATCTTCGGCAACGCCTCATTTACCCTGAGTGAGACACATTCCACATATAAGTACAGGTATGTACCGATGCCCGCCGGGGCGCGGGTAGAGCGCGTACTTTACTCCAAGACAAGAACAGCTTACCTGTACGAGAACACACACTGGAACTTCGCCGCACCAAGGGAGTACGGCAACATAGTAGGCCGGACGTTCATTCCCACACCGGGCCGGATAGACTCGCTGGACCAGATGCTCTTCTTTCCGTCGAAAGGACGGGTGGCCTTCGACCTCTTTGAAAACGTAGAGGAGACCCTTACGTTTTATTGGTACACCCCGGAAGGCGAGCTTGCGGGCCACAATACCACCACTACAGAAGTGGTCTACACTGACGATTACGTCGCCTTCAGAGGGCTAAAATCCATGGAGAGGGACGACATCTCACCTGACGGTGCACTCCTGAGAACAATCACGAGTGAGGAGGTCGTTTCATACACCCAGCTGAGCCGTGACTCTTACAGTATGAGAAGGATACGCAGGACACTCGGCCGTGACGGCAGGTATCATACGGACGTTAACACTCAAATAGTCCAGGCCGGCGCCGTTCAGGGTTCACCAGTTAAACTCAGCAGGATGGAGGTCTATGCGGAAACTGGCGCCGCCTCGACGGGAAACCCGTCCGATATGACGGCCGTTATGAACACGCCGTCCAGAGGGCTGTCCGTCAATACGCCGAGCTGGGAATCGCTGGAGAACATATTGCAATTTTTGAAAAAAAGATACGGCAAAGACGAGGTGTTAAGGACGTACGAGGTGCTGGGTGAACTGAACGTGCACGTCGGCCTCCAGATAGACATGAAGTCCGTGTCAAACCTGGATGGCTCCGAACGGATACCGACCCCTGCACTGGACCCCGATTTCAAGCCCATTGTGGTGGGCTACGACATCGAGAAAGACGTAATAAGCGGAAAGGCAACTACCACACTCATAGTAAAGGGCAGGCTGCAGTGACGCCGTGAGTATGTAGGGGCAATTCATGAATTGCCCCTACGCTTCTTCAGAATGACAATCATGTGAAGTTTTGCAGAGCTCTCAAAAGGTTTCAAGAATGAATAAAGAATTTCAAGGTGCGGACAAACGCAGACAAATCAGACTGGCCAACAGTTTCCGCGGGCCTGTGTGCTCACAGGGACTGGCGCTGTCCACCGTTATGGGAAACCGTTTCAACAGTAATGACGTAGGGGTTGTAATTAATCTAGGCAACAACCCCGATGAGATTCTGTACATAGGACAGGTAAGATGAGACCTCTGCAAAAGTAGCGAAATTGAAGGTGTAAATGTAGCCGCACCCTTTATGGGTGCGCATAACGCAGGCTAAAGCCTGCGGCTACCCATTGAATTGATGATTAAACTACTTTTCCAGAACTCTCACAACGACCTGAAAATGACTGAAAACTTCATATACGAAGACGATGACGGCAGGCTGAGACTGGCCCTTGAATCAAAGAGGGTGGGAGACCGGGTCCTCGGCCCGGGGGGCGTACTGCCGGCAGAAAAGGTTATACCCATACCCAGACACTCTCCTCCCCACCTCTTCGGCCCGGAACGGCAGACGCAAACCGGAAGCCGCCTTGCCTATCTATATCTGAGGGGCATCATATTCTGGGCCGAAGAAGGCGGCAGCCCAAGCTCCGGACGGGTCAGGTACAAAAAGATGTGGCCCGTGCTCAGGGGAGATTTTCCGGGCGACCTGGCCGGATTGGTTGTCAGAATCGTTACCAATACGCTGAATGTAAAGACGGATATACCCATGATAGACCACCACCTTGTGCGTGCGGACAACTTTTTTGTGCTAGGCAGAAAGGCGTGGTTTTCGAACCGTTTCCACCTCTATTCAGGTTCGCTGACGGACGGTAAGAATTTTAAGGGAACCCTTGGCAGGGTCTCCGGCGTACCGAAGGACGCCAACCCCGCTGCCGACTATAACCATATAATCAGGTGCTGGATATATAAAGACCACACTTCCACACCTGAGGGCTACAGGATGCTTACAGAAGAGCGGGTGATGAGGTCTTCCGGCCTCAGGAGGGGATACGAGAACAACCGGGCAATCATAAACGAATACACCTCAAGTGATATGGAAAGATGGACATTCAACCGCACGGTGGGAGAGGACCCCCGCATAGACCCCAAGAACCATAGTAAAAGGACACCCATCCCCGGCCTGCCGGTAAACTATCTGCCCAGGACTTTTCGACATGTCGTAGTCGTAGTAGGGGCGAACGGCCGTTCGCCCCTACATGAATCGCCCCTGCAAGGAACGGTTACGGGGTTGCGTGACCGCCTGAGTGAACTGTTCCCACAGCCCGGTGAGATATATATGGAGAAGGCGGCAAGAGGCTACAGGGCATACCTGAACAGATTCGGCGTCAATACCACGTGGACTTCGGGCGACGGCGTGGACTGGGTACGGGAATCCACCTTGAATCACGCCTACTCACGGCAGGGCGGCAGGGTGCCAAGCACCTCCGTTGTGGCAATTGGGAGGCGAACGTAAAAGAAGAAACAGTGGGCGGACGCATAGGTCCACCCCTACATACAATCCTGTAAGGGTGACGCAGGGCTTAAGCTCTGTGTTACACCCACGAAGGCATAACAATGGGTTTATTAGAACAATCACGACTGCAGATAAATTACAGAAACCCGGTGTATCTGGACGAAAGACTGTTCTTCATAAAGGAACAGCAGATGGACGTTGAGTGGCTCCAGCAGGAGGCCGATAACTGGACGCAGATTGCCCACTCCCGGGACCTTTTAATCGGGGACGACTGGATCCCGATTAAGACTACCGTGCTGTTTATGCACGCAGACGACCCGACGAGGTTTCAGGCGCAGTTCATAGTAACTTATGCGCCGCGCCTGCCGTCGTCCGCACCGCAGGTAAATCTTGACGCGCTGTACGCAAGTTCGTTGCTTTTAATCTCCGGCGTCGGACAGGGGCTTTTCTTCAGGGAACTCTTCAACGTAAGCGTGGCTTATCTGTGGCTGGGGGTGCCCAATTGGGCGGAGGAACGTTGGACGTTCGCATGGACGCCCGGCCTTGGCGACGGCACGGCGGCGGGCGTGTGGTCGTACGAGCGAACGTTGCAACAGTATATAGATTTGCTGGTTGAGAAAGGGATTATTTCATATTCGTAGGGGCACACACCCCTTTCTCCCCTCTAATACCCCCCATCCCCCCTTTTAAGGGGGGACAAAGGGGGGGTGTGTTCGCCCAAGGCAGACACGGAGGTCTGCCCCTACAGGGGCAAATTGTAGTGGTAATTCACGAATTGCCCCACTGTGTTTAAGAGGCTTCTATTATGATGAAGGTACTCTTTATTTCGCCGCTTGCGAATGCCTGCACTTATTACAGGTGCACGCTCCCGGCGCGCCACCTCCGAAAGAAGGGCCTGGCAGAGGCACGCGTGGTATCCTCCATCGCCAAGGAGTACATGGACTGGGCCGATCTGGTAGTTGTCCAGAGGGTGGTTGGAGACCTGATGTATCACGTAATCAGGTACTGCAAGCTGGAAGGTAAGAAGGTGGTGTACGAACTGGACGACAACATATTTAAATACCCGGACAGCCCTGAGTACGTAAAGAATGGGCTTCAGGCTGAGACACTGAGCGCAATCCGGATTATCCGAAGCTCGGATGCCGTGACCACCTCCACAGAGGCCATTGCCGAGACCGTCAAAGAGCTGGTGGACACCCCGGTCTACGTCCTGCCGAATCAGATAGATTTCGCAGACATAGAGCGCCTGACATTCTCCGCCAGAAAGCGGCTCTCGGTAGGCTGGGCGGGCGGCCACTATCACGTCCAGGACTTCGGTCTTGTAGAGAATGCCCTGGAGAAGGTCTTGGAGAAGTACCCGGCAATCGTCCTCATCATGTACGGCGCCTGCCCGAAAGGACTTTATGAGAGGAAAAAGGCCAGAATATTCCTCCAGCCCTTCATGCCGGTGGAGGAGTTCCACTTCTGGATGGCGTCATTCAGGTTTGATATCGGGATTGCGCCGCTCTATAAAACGGAGTTTGCAAAATCCAGGTCTAATCTGAGACTCCTGCAGTATGCGGCCATGAAGATACCCGTAGTTGCAAGCAACTACGGTGAATACGGCAGGGCCTTGGGCAGCGGGCTTGCCGGCATCACCGCCGAGGATGACCAGTGGGTGGACAGAATCGGCTATCTGATAGAGCATCCGGACGAGAGGGAGGAGCTGAGCAAAGAGGCTCACAATTACGTCAGAGAGAATTACGATATGGAAAAGAGCGTAAACCGTTGGTCAACCGTGTACGAGGAGGTCTTGACGAGATGAAGAGGTGCGAGTTGCGGGTACTGGAGGAGATACGGCGCGTGGCCGAGCAAACGGTCAGACTGTCGGAAAAGGTGGCGCGGCTGGATGAACGTGTGGGCAACCTGGAAGAGAAGTTGAGCATCTTCCTGAAAGACCACAACGACCTTGTAAGCCTCAAGACACAGTGGAAATTCCTGACCGGTTTATCGGCATTCTTTGGCTCCGCCTTTGTTACCCTGCTTGTGCATTATTTGAGAAAGGCACTGTAATGAGAGCTCTGAAAAAGTCAAAATCTTGGAATCCATTGACTGTGTCAATGGGTATTTAAGACACACCCCTTTCTCCCCTCGTAGGGGCGAACCTGCCGCTCGCAGCGGTCGCACCGCTCGCCCTGGGCAGACACATAGGTCTGCCCCTACAGGGGACGGGGGTGTGTATCCCAGCAACATGGTCGCTGGACTCCATAAAGTAACAGCTTTGCAGAGGTCTCGTAATATGCCTCAATACCCCGAAAGACCTTGGGAGGTTATTATTCTGAGGGAGTGAAATGGTAGACAACGAAGTTTACTTCGTTGAAGAAATCAACGACCTGTAGGGGCGATCCAGCGGGTCGCCCCTACTCGATGGGTGCCGCAGGGCTTAAGCCCTGCGCTACCCATCACAAACGGATGCGATAAATCGTACCCCTGCGTTTGAAATGTAATAGACGAAAATACGGGGGAGTTCAGAGGTTTCAACTTCTATGATCAGCATAATATTGACAACCTACAACCGTGCCGAATTCCTGAGGGATTCGCTCAGGACGCTGTCCGAACAGGATTATCCGGGCGCCACACAGCTTATACTCTGCGATGACGGCTCAACGGACGATACTCCATACGTGGCCGAGGAGTTTAAGGGGAATTTTGATTCCTTCCAAATAATACGGGAAGACCCCGCGGATGAGCAGAGGTTTCAGGAGGTGCGTTACGTAAAGCTGATAAACAAGGCGCTGCCGCTCTGCAAGGAAAAGTACGTCACCTACGCCACCGACGACGACCTTTACCACCCCCGGCGCAGCCGGACTCTGGTGGAATTTCTCGAGGCACACCCCGGGGTCTTTCTCGTCTATCACTATATGAAGGTCTTCAGGGTGTCCAGAGAAAAGGATTATCTGGAGGCAATCTGGGACCTGTCGCATCAGTGGACCCCCGGGCTTAAATACTGGATAGAGAACGTCTGGAACTACATAGACCACTCTGCCATAATGCACCGTAATATGTTTGCAGAGAACACACCGTGGGATGACGACCCGCGGTATATGAAGTGCGGCGACTGGGGCTTCCTGAAGCGGGTTCTTGCCGCCGGCAAGGAATTTGCGCACGTGCCGGAATATCTGGCAATCGGAAGGAAGATAAAGGGGATGAGTCTGCATTTTGACGGCGTTGAGACGTATGAGAGAACGGTTAGAAACAAAGATACCATAGGGAAAGACTGTTGAGAAAAAAGGGCTGGGGTGCTATCCTTGAAATAGAGGAAAGACGTTACATCTGCCGTTGGGCCCCACCAGCGTGGCGCCCAGGTGAAGGAGGCCCGAACGCGATGGAAATGAACCTGTACCCTGGATGGAATGAAGCGATAATAAATCTGATGGGACCTTGTAAGTTGGACATCACGAAAGACGATACCGTCGTTGCGACGACCGAGGTGCCTTCGGGAGAATCGTATCGGCTCATTCTAAAAAGAAGCGATAAGAAACCTAAAGATTTCTTGGCCGGGATGACCGGTAAGATTCCCAAATAAAGCAGACGTAACAATCGGTAACCGAAGAATCTCCCTGTCTCAGACTGGGGAGATGTCAAGAGGCCCGAGGGGATTCCGTTATGGAAGACCCTTTTGGGCCTTTTTTGTTTACAGGGGAATACGTGGAGACCATTAGAACATACAAATACCTCGGTAAGGAGGCAAGATGAAAGGCGCTGGAAAGATACGGGCCATTGGATGCTGCCTGATACTCTCAATGGCACTGGTTCTGTGGACATTTGATTACGCGGCGGCTCCCGTTAAATACAGACTGGGGACGGGAGATGTAATAGATTTCACCGCCGTCACCAAGAGTAATCAGGGTGTGGGTTCCGGCCTCGACGCCGACACGGTGGACGGCAAACACGCCTCAGACCTTGTGCCATCCGGTGTGGGTGGAATAAAGGACACGGATATAGACTGGGGACTTAATTCCGGGCAGGTAAACACGGACGACATCCCGGAGGGCACCGCCAACAAGTATTTCAGCGGCAAGACCACGGACAACTTACCGGAAGGTTCTACTAATAAGTATTTCTCAGGCAAGACCACCGCTAATCTCCCCGAAGGCTCTAACCTCTACTATACAGACGCACGTTTTGAC